>CAYMPS010000011.1:0-14005 GCA_964392485.1 uncultured Gammaproteobacteria bacterium
AAAAAACACACAGTAATCTCTCTTTCTCTGTTTTTTATTTTTCTCCCCTCCCACTCCCCCACAACCCACACCCCCCCCCCCGACGCCGGAATCATTTTTAGATAAAAAGCTTCCCGAGGCGTCTCCGCTCGGGAACGAGAAGAGGACGGTTTTAGTAATGACTCACGCCTTCGCTCTCGAGCAAAGGGCCGGTGTTTCATTTGCGTCGTCCGCGATACGCCGTGTCCCCAGCTACGAGCTACCAAGCGCCAATAAGCGACTTTCTGCTATAATCCCTCCATATGAAACAGCTTACGCGTTTTATCGCCTTCATGTGCCTTTTTGCCCTCATGGGGCAGGGCTGCGCCAAAGGTCCCACGCAGGAAGCGCGAAAGCTTTCCGAGCGGCAGGAGCTGAATATCTGGTCCGTGATTGATGATGAGGACGTCTACCACGATATCCTCGCCACGTTCCGCAAGTCCTATCCGTACGCCACGATCAATTTTCGCCGATTTCGGCTTGAAGAGTACGAAGACGAACTCCTGAACGCCATGGCCGAAGACGAGGGTCCGGATATCTTCATGGTGCACAACACGTGGGTTGGAAAGTACCTTTCGAAGATCCAACCCTCTCCCTTGAGCGTAAAAGTGGCTCAGCAAATCGTAACCGGCACGGTAAAGAAGGAAGTGACCCTGAAGGTTCTGGAGCAGAAGGCCGTTTCGCCCACGAGCCTGAGGAAGGAATTCGTCGACGTGGTTCCGCAGGACGCCGTTCGTTCCGTTGACGTGGCTCCGGAAGGATCATCCAAGCCGGACATGCAGGAGCGGGTCGTGGCTCTCCCCATGAGCGTGGACACCCTCGCGCTGTATTACAACAAGGATCTTTTGAATGCGGCCGGGATCGCCACGCCTCCGGAGACGTGGGATCAGTTTCAGGCGCAGGTTCGGGAGCTCGTCAAAACGAACGACCTCGGGGAGATCTCGCAGGCCGGAGCCGGCTTCGGGACCGGGGAGAACGTTGAGCGTTCACCGGACATCATATCGCTCCTCATGATGCAGAACCGAACGGTCATGGCGAACGATTCCGGGTACCCTCAGTTCGACAAGGTGCCGCAGGAGCTCTCGAAGCAGGTGGATGAGGCGCCCGGAGCGCAGGCGCTGCGGTTCTATACGGACTTCTCAAATCCGGGGAAGAACGTGTATACGTGGAACAGCGAACAGCCCAACTCGCTCGACGCATTCATCCAAGGGACGTCGGCGTTCTTCATCGGCTACAGCTACTACCTCCCGCAGATCCGAGCGAATGCGCCGAAGATGAACCTTGGAATCACGGAGATCCCTCAGATTTCCGGGAACCCGGAAGTGAATTACGCGAACTACTGGCTCTGGACCGTTTCGAAGAAGACGAAATCGACGGATCTCGCATGGCACCTGGTGAACGTGATGACCGGGGAGGATCAGGCCCCGATCTATCTGAAAGAGGCGAAGCGTCCGGCGGCGCGTCGATCCTTGCTCGAGGCGCAGTACGAAGATCCGGACATCGGCGTGTTCGCCTCGCAGGCGCTTACGGCAAAGAGCTGGTTCATCGGCGTGGACCCCAAGGCCATGGAATCCGCCATGATCGATATGATTGATGCGGTGGTCGAAGACGGTATGGAAATCAAAGACGCGCTCAAACTCGGCGTTGAGAAGGTGAATCAGACAATCGTGTTCCCGAGGAAGCGGTAGGGGATTGGAGGCTGGTTGGTAGCTTGTAGCTCGTAGCTTGTAGCTCGTAGCTCGTAGCTGGTAGCTCGTAGCCGGTTGCGCCGTTGACGAGGGGAGGGCCGGGTTACGTTTTCATGCAGAGCCGCTCATCGTTCCCGACATGGCGTTCGTGAACGCCATATCCAGAGCGGAGGCGCTCAATATCGTTCCCGAGCGGAGTCGCCTCGGGAAGCTTTTTATCTAAAAATGATTCCGGCGACAAAGCGAGGGATCTCGTATGGCAAGGAGAAACAGGGGATAGCAAAGACATCAGGAAGAAGATAGGATGCCTGTTGATTGATAAAAACACGGATCTTCTTGCCATACGAGATCCCTCGCTCCGCCGCCAATCACGCTCAGCGAAACGAACACTTCAGGGCGTCTCCGCTCCCGCCATAGGCGGACAGGCGGAACGGATCAGGACGGTTTTTAGCAATGACTCACTTCTCCGTTCAGAACATGGCGTTCGTGAACGCCGTGTCAGGAACGGTATTCTGACCGTCCGATTTAATAATGAGACCGAACGGACCCGCTCGGGATACGTCGTGTCGCGAGCTGCCGGCCACCAGCTACCATCTTCCGCATTCCAAATTCCGCATTCCCCCTCTTCATGCTATTATAGCCTTCAGTTATGCGCCTTCGGTCAATGATAACGGCCACGGGTTTCGTCTTTGTACTGGCGTTCATGTTTGTGTTTGGAACCAATGGCGCGCAAGCGGCTTTTAACGCGTGCGCATGTTCTTGCATTGACAGTGAAGCTTCGACGTCCCTCCTCCGTTCCGTCGTCCCCGGGCAGACCTGCCTCCAGGCCTACGGCAGCGGCAGTGCGTGCACCGCGCCGTCCGTGTTCGTGAACGCGTACGAGCACAACTACCCGACGCTCGGCGACCGGTGCGTCATCGAGTGTTCGGATCTTTCAACGCGAACGGAGTGGATTTCGCTCTCCCCGAACAAGACGGATTGCAGGGACGATTGCACGGAAGCGTGCCAGGGGGCCGCGAACCTGGACCCGACGCAGAACCAGAATCAGAACGTCTATTCCGTTCCGTGCATCCGCGATGATCACTGTTCGCTGGGCGCATTCAGCGTGTACGAAGACGTGCGCTGCGAATACGAGCAATTGACGGCGGGGGATGACGGGTACGGCGAGTGGCCGGACAATGTTCGGCCGCGGTGCATCGTTCCGCCAACGCTCATGAATGCGGACAAGGAGTGCCGGGAGTACGGCGGGGAGGCTCGGGGAGGACTGTGCATCCGCATTCCATCCGGCACGAGTCCGGCAGGCTACTTCATCACGCGGCCGTACGTGAACAGCACCGGCGCGTATTCCGCGTATACGTTTAATGAAACGGATCTCGACAGCCTCAACAGCCGGCTTGACGATTGGAGCGGGAACCCCGGGCTCTGCATGCTCTTCGGCCTGGCCGAAGGCGTGGAGTTCGACATTGAGGAAGAAATCCCCATTGGCATTAACATCGGCGAGGGCACGGTGGACGTGGGCCCCATCGGCACGGTGTCCGGCTCCAGCAGGTACATCTGCGCCAAGCGCAAGAGCAACACCTGCGGGTCCGAGCCGCCGACAAGTGCGCTCATGAGTCAGAACATTCGGTCCGCAACACAATTTAGATGCTTGGTTCCGGAGCTGAACGGTATCAGTGAAAATTATTGTTTTTCTGAGAGTGAATCGCAGTCGCTGTGCGTGAATGATCCGGGCACCATGTGCTGTGCGCAGATTGCGGCCGGATGCCAAGATAATGCGGACTGCTATCCTCCGAAACAGTGCATGAATATAGACGCGGCGACCGGGTTCGGGGAGTGTAAATTTAATCCGGTATGCGATCCGGAGCATGACGATCGCCGCTGCCGCCCGGCAGACGATCCTGAAAAGGCGAATTCGAGCATTTGCTCCCCGCCGCTCCATACCATGTCGCCGTTCGGCACGCGCTGCCAGAACCCCAGCCAGGCATGCTGCAACAACGGGACGCCCGAGGCCATCGGTACGTGCGCATCCGACATGGCCGTTCCGGGAAAGACCTGGAGCAACTACACGTGCGTGGATCCCGGGGATATTCCGAGTTCGCAGTTCATGACGAATCTGCAAGGCGCGCGCGAACTCATCTCGTGGGAATATCCGAATGCTCACTGCATTTCAAACAGCGTGCCCGCGGGCGGCAGGGTCGGAGCGCCGCTTGAGCGGTGCCGCAATAACAAGGTCTGCTGCGACCTCACGGAGATGGTGCAATCGGATCGTAATACGTACTTGGTCGGCAGTCCCATCGGACAGAACGGGCGATATACGTACGTTGCCGGAGCCCCTTGTCCCGGGTACATTCATGCGGGCATTGAAACGCTCGCGAGCCGGGGATTCGAGAGCTATCAGTGCACGGATCCCGGCCAGGCGAGGTACGATGATTTCGCACAGGAGCGCGGGTATATCGATGCGAGCGGGTATTTGGGCGTTTTGAGTCGAAGCTCGTATTGCGAGGTGACGCCGTTGAGTCCCGGCCACTATTTGAATAACGAGGAATGCGCACCCGGGTATTTGTGCTGCGTGGGAGATATTGATCTCGAAGGACTCTGCCGCTGGGATGATGATTGTACCGAACCGGGCATGCGGTGCGATCTGGAAGTCGGTCTGTGCGTTCCCGGAGAAGCGCTTGAAGCGGCGCAGGAACTGGGCGGCGAC
This sequence comes from uncultured Gammaproteobacteria bacterium, assembly GCA_964392485.1. GTDB lineage: Bacteria > Patescibacteriota > Patescibacteriia > 2-12-FULL-60-25 > 2-12-FULL-60-25 > 2-12-FULL-60-25. The sequence goes on from CAYMPS010000011.1 coordinate 4,411, forward strand.
AGCTGTTACGCGCTGGCCGCGCAAGCCGGGGACACGAGCGGGCAGAACCTGATCGGGATGACGTTGGACGATGGGAGCGAGGCCACGGCGCAGAGCTTCACCTGTCAGATCGTGGATGAGTCGAGTAATGTTTCTGCCACGCAATGCCTGCAAAAGGGGTGCGATAATATTTCCGGGGACGTTCCGGAAGGATTTTCCCGCCGCTGCTGTCTGCCGGGCGTGGGCGTGGTGCCGACGGCCGCCGCCGGGGAAGATATATCGGCACGAGCCGAGGATATCCAAAGGGGAAGGTTTACCATCGGGCTCCCTGCCTGCATCGGAACGGGCCAGTGCGGATTGGACGACATTGTTGCGACCGGAGCGAATTTTGCGAACCTGCTCATCGGCCTTTCCGGCTCGGTGTTCTTGGGCATCTTCGTCTATGCCGGATTCCTCTACCTCACAGCCGGTACGAGCGATCGCGTGGGCAAGGCAAAAAAGATGATCATCCAGTCCAGTTTTGCCATGGTGCTCATCCTCGGGGCATTCGTGTTCGTGCGCTTCATCCAGCAGTCCCTGATCTCTTCGGCAACGGGCAATGAGCAGGCCGAGTGCGGGAATACGGAAGACACCAAAGGATCCGCCTGTACGCTCCTCCCCGTGGACGCGAACGACAGGGAGGCGCTTACCAAAGCCATGGGAGAAAAGGGTTGCGTGCCGGGATTGTGTCCGGGTGCCGCGAACTACGTCTGTTGCCCGCAAGCTGAAGAATAACTCCATTGTTCCATTGCTCCATGGTTCCATTGTTACGCTCAAAGCCATTCGTGCTCCAACAATGGAGCAATGGAACAATGAAACAGTCTCTGCCTATGCGTTATCACCTGCCACGAATCCTTTCCCTCTCCGTCGTTCTCCTGGCGGGCGTTTTGTTGCCGTTCCCGTTTTCGGAGGTCCGCGCCGCAGATTGCATCGGAGTGTCGGGGCTAGGTTGCGTCTGCTCCGAAAGCAGGACGTGCCCAAGCGGTTACGAACGATCACAGCTCATCGAGATTCGGTCATCGGGCGTTAAGCCGTTTGAAAACATCGAGTGTTCCGAACCGGATTTCTACGTGTGCTTGCGGCTGGGAGCGGATCTCTGCGGCCAGACCGCCAGGTTCATGACGTCCACGAATCCGAGTTCGTGCAAGACGCGGTGCGATAACACGGATAACGAATTAACGCAGGTTGACGGTCTGCTGTGCGAGGCCGGCAAGAGGTGTTGTTTGGAGAATCCGAGCGTGGGTTCGGCGGGGAGCTGTCTGAATCTGGCCGGTGTGAGCGGAACGTGCAAGGCCACGGTTTCTATTCAGGAAATCGACGTGAGCCAGTTGCCGTACTGGACTTCAATGCTTACCATGCCGTTTTGTCCAGACGGCACGTCTTGCACGGTGACGCTCAGCAGCGATCTCTGCAAAGCCGCGGCAAAGCATTCGATGGATAATGACGTTGAAATGCGAATTACCGTGTCCGAAGGTCCGGAGAAGTGGCAGTGCGTTTCGAGCAAGAGCAACTGCGATAAGCAGGGCGACGTGAGCACGGAGCTTTCGAGCGTCGTGTTGTTCGGAGATGCGAACAGCGGGAGTCCGTGCCCGGCCGGACAGTACTGCTGTGTGCCGAAAGAGCCGGAAGCTGCAAAGAAAACGTCGGTTGGTACGGCGAAGACATTGCCGGACCCTCTGGGCGGGGCCAATATCCACTCGATCATCGGGAACATCATCAGGACCTTTGCCGGTGTTGCCGGATCCATCGCACTCATCATGTTCGTGTACGGCGGGATCATGATGATTACGTCCGGTGGAGCGCAGGATAAAGTGAAGAGCGCCCGGACCATCCTCATGAACGCCGCGATCGGCATTGTGCTCATCTTTGCGGCATACACGTTCGTGGCTGCGATTATCGATGCGATTTTGGCGGAATGAATGCACTGTTCGCGTGTTCGCGAGTTATCGTGTTGACGCGTTTCTCGTTCCGCATCAACGCGCAAACACGCGAGCTCGCTAACACGCCAACGCCTTCCTATGAAACTCATTAACTCCTTCTCCTTCCTATCAGCCGGCGTATTCCTGCTCCTCGGCTGTTTCGCAATCGTTCCGTCAGCGAACGCGCAGTCCTGCGCGAATAACACCGGTACGTGCGCACCTTCCACGATTTGCACTTCCGATACGGATCGGCGAGACATCGGACCGGACGACGCTTGTCCGAGCGATGAAATATGCTGTCTCCTGCCCGAGGGGCAGAGCGCGCCGACGGTATCCGCGCCCTTGGGGACGAAGGTGACCGAAGATGCCGGCAAAGGGAATACCACGGTCGGGTACGGACTCAAAAATCCACTGGGGTCCCGGACCATCCCGCAGATCATCGGCGCCATCATCGGATGGCTTTCCGGATTGGCGGGCGCGCTCTTCATGCTCTACCTGATCTGGGGAGGCATCGAGTGGATGACGGCCGGAGGCAGTTCGGAAAAATTAAAGAAAGGCCAGCAGAAAATCATCTACGCGATTCTCGGGGTCGTGATCGTCGTCCTCTCGTACTTCATCGTGGACATGGTTATCGGGCTGACGAACATTCCACCGGGAACGTAGGGAGATAGTTGAATTGTTAAATTGTCAAAAGGTTATTCGTTCGCAGCCATTCAGCAATTCAGCCATTCAACAATACCATGATTGAATAATGGAGATATTCTGATAACTACGCTACACTAAAGACCAGCCAGCAATCTGAAAGGAGGTGACTCATATCATGACACAACGAACAAAGAAATTAGTCAGTTTCGCAGTAACGCTCGGACTCGCCGCGGCAATCGCGCTCCCTGCGGTCACCTTCGCGCAGTCAGACGAGCTCTCGGCGGATGATGTGGGCATAACGGCCATCGAAGAGAGCGGACTCAAGTTGAGCGGCGGAGACGTACGTCAGACCGCGGCTCGCCTCATCAATGTCGCCCTCGGATTCCTCGGCATCGTCGCGGTGATCATCGTGCTCATCGGCGGGTTCAAGTACATGCTCTCCGGCGGAAGCGAGGAGAAGACGGCGGAAGCCCGAAAGCTCATTATCTCCGGCATCATCGGCTTGGCGATCATCCTTTCCGCTTGGGCGATTACGACGTTCGTCTTAAGCAGGCTCATCGAAGCGACGAGCGAGTAAGGGGCGGAAAGTCGTGAAGTCGTACAGTCGTGGAGTCGTAACGTCGTAAGGTTCGTTTTGAGAACGTTGCGACGTTACGACGATGCGGCTTTTTTGTTGGATTCCGTTCATATCCCGCTCTTTGAGAACGGCGTATCCGGCGATTCCCACCCTCTGTTGACATCATTTCTCGACGTGTCTTCCATAATTCGCTACACTATAGGGCATCAAACGATAGGGAAGGAGGTGACTCATGTCATGACACTACGAACAAAGAAGATTGTAAGCTTCGCACTAACGCTCGCCCTCGCCGTGGCGGTTGCATTCCCGGCGATGACCCTGGCTCAGGGTGGAGGCGGCGACGACCCGTTTGGCGTCGGAGCGGTTGATGAAAGCGGATTGGCCCTTTCAGGCGGTCAAGATACGGATCTTCGCCAAACGATCGGCAGGCTCATCAACGTCGTTCTCGGATTCCTCGGCATCATTGCCGTTATCATCGTGCTCATCGGAGGATTCAAGTACATGCTCTCTGGTGGAAGCGAAGACAAGACCGCAGAAGCTCGAAAGATGATTGTCGCCGGTGTTATCGGTTTGGCCATCATTCTTTCCGCTTGGGCTATTACGACCTTCGTCATCTCCCGCTTGGTAGCGGCGGCGACGGACGAGGGTTAAACCGCCGTTCTCTTGAAGTCCCATGGATTCCTTCACGCGAATACTCATGATCGCGCTCATGTGGAGCGCCCTGTTCTGCGCGGCTCTCGCGCCGATGGTTCGCGTATCCGCGCAAGGGTTTACATCCAACGAAACCGGACTTCAGGAGACGGCGGATAAAGCCGGGTTCACGACGAATCTCGATTGCCTTGATGAAGAAGGAGGGTGCATTCCCGCGTTCATCGGAACGTTCGTTAATGCCCTCCTCGGAATCTTCGGTGCGCTCTTCCTCGCGCTCATCATGTGGGGAGGCATTCAGTACATGTTCGCGCAAGGCGATAAGACGAAAATCGAGAAAGCGCAGGCTACGCTCAAAAACGCCATTCTCGGCATGGTCATCGTTGCGGCATCGTACGCCATTGCGTCGTACGTGCTCGATGCGTTGACCGAAGCCGTGGAAACCGGCGGAACTGCGGGCGCACCGCCCGCATAATCGCATCCCATCCCTATGATTTCAAAAGCATTCAGACATCTTGGCGTTTCTCTGTGGGTCTGGGCATTCTTGCTCATGCCTGTAGCCGCGTCCGCGCAGTTTACGGACCGCGTGAAGCAGGGTTTGAATACGGCCGGAGAACCGGCGGGACTCGTCGGGGGAGCCGGGCTCGAGACCATGATCGGACGGATCATCAACATCGTGCTCGGAGCCGCGGGAGTCGTCCTTCTGGGACTCCTCCTTTACGCGGGCTTCCTCTGGATGACGGCCGGCGGGGATAAGGAAAAGGTGACCAAAGCGCGAGGCATGATCTTCAACGCGATCATCGGGTTGCTCATTACGGTTCTCGCATTCGCGATTTCGGAGTTCGTCATCAATCGACTCATTGAGATTCAGGCCGGGGGCGGGGCTATAAGCACATCGCCGACCTAGATAACCATCGAATTTATGAAGAGAAAATTAAAATTCCTACTTACCTCCATTGCGTCCACGGGGAGCATTACGCTTCCGTTGGCCGTGCTTGCGGATGATCCGTTTACGAGGGCGCAAGGCGATATTGAAAATGTGAAGGGAGCCTCAGGGGTACAAGGGTCGTCGGATCTTCCGACGATCATCGGAGGGATCATCAACGTGGTTCTCGGATTTCTCGGAATTATCCTCTTGGCGTACATCCTCTTTGCCGGCTTCCTCTGGATGACGGCCGGCGGGGATAAGGAAAAGGTGACCAAGGCAAAAGAAATGATCAAGAATGCCATCATCGGGCTCATCATCGTGATCGCCGCCTTCGCCATTTCAAACTTCGTCCTCAGCTCCATCATCAATTCCGTTGCATAATCGTTCGCTGCGCAGCGAAGAGAATATCCTCGGCGATAAGCCGGGGATGTTCTTGGTTAGGGAGTTAGGGGGTTAGGGGGTTAGGGAGTTAGGGGGCGGAGGAGGCACGGAGCGGGCTTCCTTATAACTCTTTAACTCCCTAACTCCCTTTTCGAGGCAGTCCTTTCATCGCATCGATCTTTTTCTTTAATGAAAACGTCAGAGCATTTAAGAGCTTTAGGACCTCTATGGTTTGCACCTCGGTTTGATGAATGTTTAAAGATGGGATAAATTTTATTTCTTTTAAGGCTTGGATTTGCGAATCGAGTTCCGCGGCTGATCCATATGCGATTCTGCAAAAGCGGAGGTAATCCGAAGTACTTTTGTAATAGCCTTCGGCGATATTTGAAGAAATTGAAACAGTGGCTCGACGCATTTGCTGTCCGATGCCGAAAAGGTCGCCTTTTGGAAGTTGTTCCGTTAATTCGTAGACGCGACCAATAAGTTTATTGGCCTTTTGCCACACGATCAGTTCTCGATATCCGGACATATTCCATTTAGTCTCGCATTCTGGAACGCCTGTCAAGTGGATAACCTAAATACAAGAGGCAGTTTCCCTAACCCCCCCCAACTCCCTAACTCCCTAATCCCTAACTCCCTAACTCCCTAAAATCACTACACCCGCTCAGATAGATCTGAACGGGTGTATGCGAGTAGGTTAAGGAACGAAATGCTAATCCTCCATCTTCTGCTCGAAGCCCCACGCTCCCCCTCTGTAAGGGAAGTGTACGCTCACGAGGCGCGGGTTTTCTTTGACCTGGACCACGTAAGGGTACAGGTCGAAGTAGCGTGCCTTGACCGTGATGTGGCCGAGCAGTCCGCCGATCTTGGCGATCTGGCTGGGTCCCACGACGCTCACGATCGTCGGCTTGTCGTGGCCGGGCTTGATGACCCTCAGGGTCTGTGCCGGGTAGCGGCCGTTGCACACGGTGACCGCATGGTCATCGATGTACAGCGCGATGTAGTACGCGGTCTTGTTGCGGATGGCCAGACAACGGCCTCCGCAGGCGCTCTTTACGATGCCGCCGCGTTTCACTCCCTTGGAATCATCCAGGAGATCCAGCGGGAATCCGCCAACGTATGCCGCACCGGGTCCGATGCCGCCGCACGCCGGAGGAACGACTTCGCTGTTCGCCAGGAGCCGGCTCAGCGGAGTTCGAGGCTTTGCCATGGGAGGCTCGGCGTCGGATGCTTCCGCTTTGCCGTCGAGGAAACCGCGCTTCGGGATCTTGTCCGCGTCCTCTTCGTTGACCGCTTCCTCCTTCTGACCTTCGGCTTTGGATTCCTCGAGCTTCGTTCGAAGCTCTTCGTTCTCCGCCTCCAGCTTGGCGAGCCTTGCTTCTTGCGAGCTCGGATCTGCCGCGTTCGGCATGCCCGCACCGCATCCGCTCAAGACGACGGTTGTGAACAGGACGGCAATGATCGATGAGATGTTTCGTGCCATTTCTGATTCTCCTTCCCCGATAGGCTGATACCTTTGGGGACATGTGTGGGTTGTCCCGATATCGGGGGTTGGTATTGGACCTCTCATCGAAGCGTTCGATGAGGGAAGAAACGGGGGCCTCCTACCTCAGAGGAACGGTGGTCGTAACCACTGTTCCAACGGCTCGTAAGCCGGAGGTAGGAGGCGAGTGAGTCGGACGCTCGTCCTACTCGTTCTGAGACCGTTCGGCCTCAAGGCGATCCAAACGCTCTTGGGCTTTCCGGGCCTCCTCGGCGTTTCTCGCAATCTGATCGAGTACAGCCTTGTCGTCAGCGCTGCTCCCGGAGGAACCGCTCTGACGTTTGGCTTCGCCCGCGCTGGCCGCTTGGCTCGACGTGCGGGGATCCGCGGTCGAACCTTCGTAGTCCATGGGGCCGAGAGGCGCCGAGTAGATGGGCAGGAGCGTTCCCTGCCGGTAGCCGCCGGGTCCCATCATGGCACCGGGTCCCATCATGGACATGCCGCCGCTGTTGGGAGTTTCGCCGACCTTCACGTTTTCACGCTTTCGGCGATCGCTGCGCGTCTCTTGACGGCAGTACTCCACAGCTGAAGGTCCCATCTGTCGGCGGTTCATGTCCGACAGACAGTTGCGGTAGGCGATCCGTGAGTCGAACTCTTCGGATTCATGACGATGGAATGCGCCGCGGTTCACATTGCGCACGTACGTCCCGTCCGCCGTCGTCTCCGTAAACTGGTACGTCTGCCCCGAGCATCCTCCGAGGAGGAATGCCATGAGCGTGAGCGTGATCGTTGTCAGTTTCTTGTTCATGACTCCTCCTAGTAGCCGTAGCCGCCGTAGAGACGGTCGTAGCCGTACATGGGATTGTCCACGCAATCGTCGCAGCGCGGATCGGAATTGGGCATGCTCGCACGGATGTAGTCCTTGCAGGTCTCTTCGGCGTCGGGTTCACCTTCGTGCACTTTCATGCAGTCCGTGAATTGCGACTGTCGTGCATTGCTGACGTAGTCGTTGTGCGACGCTGAGGGGCCGGTCTTCGCATCGTATGATGAGCGGAGGCCGTTCATGTCCGTTTCGCCGGTGTAGGTGTGCGTGCAAGCTGCGAGCATCAAGCACGTAACCAGGCTGATCAGGTTCTTCATCTCCGGTCCTTTCTCTCCCTCGGTTTGAGGGGAGGGTAGATTTGTTGGGTTGTCGATGGTACGGGGTGAGCGTAGCACGTAGCTAAGCATCCTGTTTTTCTCCCGTAGATGCAGTTTTCAGGACCCCCTATTAAACCATATTTTAGGGATTTTGTCAAGCCCGTTTGGCAGATAAAAAGAGCATTTGAGGAAGTGTTGGAAATTTGGCTAGGTAGAGGGGAGATTCGGTTGTCGTTGGTCGGTTGTCGTTGGTCATTGGTCGGTTGTCGTTATTGGGTTGCCGTATTTGGGGGTCTAGCTAAGGATTTTGATAATTTATACAACATTTTTGAAACTCGAATTAATGAGTTCTCCATTTCATCAAATGAATCTTTTGGGGCTAAATTAAGATCCATAGCGAGTTTTAATTGCGATGTAAGCTCTGAAGCGGAACCGAATGCGATGAGACAAAATCATCTATATTCAGTACGCGAACTCCTTCGGGAGCCTTCAGCGATATTTGAAGGAATGGAAAGAGCGGCGCGACGCATTTGAGATATAAATGAATAGCGTTCAGTATCGGGAAATCGCTTCGTAACTTCGTACGTCTGTTTTACGAGTAAATTAGCAACGCGCCACACGTCGAGATCTTCAAATGATTTCATATAATTCATTTAGTGGCGGATAAAGAAAATCATGTCAAGTGTTAGTAACTCTATCCCCGACCAACGACAACCGACCAACGACCAACGAAAAAGCAAAACGCCCGCGTAATCATTTCTGATTACGCGAGCGTAAGAGCGTAGAGTGTCAGCGGGGCTGACGGTTGAGTGTTGAGGTTAAGGTGCGCAGGGCGGGCTCGTGTGGTACTTCCGTTCGTACATGGCAATGAAGTCCGCGGTGCAGGACGGACTCCGTTCACGCTCGGAAGCGAGCCTCTGTTCGGCGGGCTTCGGAGCGTAGGCGGGGAGCTTCGGTTCGTTCGTTACGTTCGGAACGTCCTGCGGCTGTGCCTGCACAACAACCGTGGGACTTGGCGCCAGGGCCGGAGGTTTGATGCTCCAGTCCCGCTTCGCCGGCTTTTCGTTTTTCGTGTCTCCGGCTTCTTTCAGAGGCTCCCACTCGTCTTTGGGCTGGTCGTCGGAAGGATCGGAGACCACGGTTTCACCTTCTCTGAGAGGCGAACAGATCGGCGTCTTGTCCGCATCGGCTGCGTTCAGTACGAGGAAAGTCACTCCCCTCAATGTACCGTAACCGAATCCGATCATTGCCAGTCCGGCTACGACCGCCGGAACGACGTGCGCGGCTCGCAGAAGCCAGCCGTTTTCCTTCATCTTGCCCATGAGCTTGAAGAAGTAGTGCGTCGCAACAGAGGCGGGGATGATGCACAGGAGAAAGACGCCCAGATTGCGTCCCCAGCGCCGTTCCACGGACAAGCACTTGTCCGTGTGCAAACCGGCCCAGATCCATGACCACGCGTCCGATGGGAGATCCTTCACCTCTTGAGGGAGAAGGAGCTGCCATGCGAGGATGACCCCGGCGATCCAGGGAATCCATTTGAACTGAAAGCTCGAGAAGCTCTCCATCGCGTTCAGGACTTGCAGCCTGCCGTGCTGTTCCCAACGGAGCGCGCTCGCGATGAGCACGATGAAGTTGAGGCCTGATACGAACAGGAACCAACTCCAGTTCGGATACGCCAGTTGGAGCAGGATTTGTTGCAAGTAGATGCTCACGAGCAGCTTGAGCGCGGTATCCAGATAAGGCTTCCAGTTTTCCTGTCTCACGATGTTTGCGGCACCGCGCGTGATCGTTTCGAACGTGTGGCCTGCGGCGAGCACGATAATCTGCTCTCGGGCGAACCCGGTTGCCGATTCCAG
>CAYMPS010000011.1:14105-19273 GCA_964392485.1 uncultured Gammaproteobacteria bacterium
CCATCGTCATTCCTTGCGAGAATGGCGATTGATTTCCTCTGCCACCACGCGTACGCAGCGTGCATGACGAGGAACGCGTACATGACCAATGTGAAGCTTCGGAAGAGACCGCTCCGTTCTCCCTCCACAGCTTCTTGCGCAATGGCGAGGATTACCCATTCCAGCACGGCCGTAATCAAGAGTCCGGCAATGACGGGCTTGGGCGCTGCGTACGCGTACGCACGAAGCGCTCGTTCGTATCCATCGCGGCCAAGGCTTATGACCCAGTTGTAGCCCTCTTGTGCCGTTTGGTGAAGGTTCGCCCGTCCTCCCACATGGAGTGCGACAGGCAGAGCGATGTACCCGAGAAATTTGTCGAAGAATCCCATGTTCTTGGTCCTTTCCTAGAGGTTGAGCCACCGGACAAGTCTTCGTCCGAACATCGCGAGCTGTTCCCTCGCGGATGGCGGCTTCCGATAGCGTCGGCCTTCGAGCCGGTCCGCATGAGCGTTAAGACGTTGTGCGCCTTCTCTTAGGCTCCCGGTCATCTGGTCAACGCTTTCCAGTACTTCGTGGAAGTCCGGGTTGTTCCTATCTCCTGTGAGGGCCGCTCCGACGAACGAAACAGCTCGGCCGACCTTACCTTCTGACGTCTTGAGCTTCATGAGAGTGATGAAGGTGTCGAGGTTCACGTCCTCAGCGCCTTCGGGAACCGAATTCATGAGGACGGTGCGGAGCACTTGCCTGTTCCATACCGGTTGTTGGCCGATACCTTCCAACGTGGCGCGACGATGTGCATTCGCGCTCGCATACACACGCGTGAAGTTTCTCGCGAGCGCTTCCGCCTTCTCATCGCCGGATTGAGAGATCTCGGCGATGACGGAAAGGAGATCCTTCCCATCGGGCTGAAGGTTCTTGAACTTTCCCTCTCCCTTCATGCGGGCGAGCGTTTGGTTGATTGCATCTCGCACGCTTTTGGGCGTACTCGTTGCATCAGCCGGATGATTTAGGTCTTTTTCCACCTTTACGGCGAACGCCAATATTCCCGCATCAAGTCCTTCGTTGAAGAGTCGGTCTACCTTCACTTCGTCCAAGCCCGTTAACTGTGAGAAGTACTTGGCAAGGAATTTGGGGCTTTGGGCGTACGCGCCAGCAAGAACGCCGGCTGTTGAAGTGAACCAGTGATTCGGCAGGTCCACACCTTGAACAAGGCCTCGTATCTTTTCTTTGAGCCAAACTGTAGCGGGAATGTCTGAGAGATTAATTCCCAGTTCCCTCGCGAGATTTTCTGTGAAGAGCTTAGCAGCTCGCCACACAATTTTTGGATCCGTGGCAAGAGCCATGTTGTTGTCAGGCATCGTGATTCTCCTTCCCGACGAGCATTGCTCATCGAGATGTTGAAGGTTGATCTTTAGTTGTCGACGGTACGTTGTGTTTTGTCACTTCTCCGTCAACGGAAAAAGGTATAGAAATGACCGTCATTTATACCATAAAATGGACATTTTGTCAATGCGGGTTTACAGACGGCTATTTTTATACGTATATTCGCTCTATAAAGCGATATTTATTGAAGGATGTTCCTTCGTAATCGCACGATCGCCTTTAACGCCTCCCATCCGTCTTTAAAAACATGAAACGCGCTGCGCCTCTCCGGAATGCGGTTTTCGATCCAAGAGACGGGAATTTCGATGATGCGGAGCTTTGATCGGGAAGCGCGCAACAGGAGTTCCGTATCAAAAATCCAGCCCCGTTCATCGCAGGAAGCGAGGACGGATCGCACGAGATTCGGAGACGCGGCTTTGAATCCGCACTGCGCATCACGGACCGGGAGGCGCAGGGCGATCCGTTGGAGCGCACGGTACGCGTAGGAGCCGAGCGTTCGCACGAAGCTCCGTTTTACGCGCGAACCTTTTTGGAATCGCGATCCGCACACCGCATCCGCCCGTCCATCCAAAACGGGGCCAATGAGTTTTGGGAGCGCGGAGATGTCCGCAGACAGATCCGCATCAAGGAATACAAACACGTCAGCGTCGTTTCGATGATCGAGCCAGGATGTCTTTACGGCAATGCCTTTCCCTTTTATCGGGATCGAACGCAGGCGTACGGTTATGCGTCTCGCCCCCGCCTCCCGGTTTCCGGACATCCTTATAAACGTATCGATGATCGCGCGCGTATCGTCCGTACTCGCATTATCGACCACGTCGATCACGACATCGTGGCCGTTCAGAAGATCCGCGCACGCTTCGTTGAGTGTGCGCAGAGCGTGCTCGATGATGAGCGCTTCGTTCCAGACCGGAACGGTAATGAGGATTTTCGGCATCTACTCTGTTTGAATTTCGTACGCAGCCGTTCGGTCGTCGCGTGCAATCTCAGTAAAACGTTCGTCCCTCTGCAGGGTTTCGTCAAATACGCGGTAGCGTTCGGTGGTGACGAATACGAACTTCGATCCCGTACGCTCCACGATGATTTCCCAGGCCGTCGATGTCACGATGCCGTACGTAAGATCGTGCATGGCGCTTGAGAGCTCGGGATTCGCATTGGAGAGAAAGGTCGGATCGAGTCCGGAGACGTACCGCAGGCGGTCGTCCGTCGCCCAGAGGATCGGGAATTCATCCCACTGGGAGTGGTACACGCGATCGCCGGGGTTCGCGCGTTCGGATATCGCTTTGAACGTAGATCGATACGCATCAAACGGATAGACGCCGCGATGGAGCGAGCTCCATGCCTGCCGTACCTGCTGAACCGGAAGCGCGATGGCGATGGCGATGAGGACGACGGCCAGGATTCTGCGCACCGGGCGATTGAACGCACGGTATTCTCGGATCAGCCACGTCTTGAAGCGATCCATATCCACGAGCGCCAGCAGGCTCATGAGCCAGAGGGCGAGCGACGGGGCCAGGTATTCAATGAACCGCTGGCTCTTGAGCGTGAGTGCGAACGTGAGCGCCACCGGAGCGGCCAGCATGACGACGCGCTTCGAGAGCGTGCGTTGAACGGACGGTTCGTATCCGCGTCCGGCGAACAGGAGCCCCGCGATCAGCACGATGAAGCCGATCAAGAGCGGAGCGAGCGCGGGAATGAGATCCATCGGACGTGCGGGAAGCCACTCCAGCCCTTGGGCGATGACGGTGTTCTGCGTCTTCACGCCGATCTCAACGACTTGGATCCAGAGGAACGGAAGGATCGTTGATCTGTTCGGATGTACGATGATGCCGATAATGATTCCCGCAAGAAGTCCAAGCCCGGTTCGCCATGGCGCGCGTTTTACGGATTCTTTCAAGGAATGTTCGTCGATTGTCTTGGACGCGACGACGTTCGCGACGAGCATGAGGCCCGTTGCGGCGATGCCGATGATCCATCCTCCGTGCGAGAGCGTAAACAGCATTCCGGCAACGGCCATCATGAGCGGGCGTTCAAACAGCATGGCGCCGATCATGATGATGAAGAGTCCCACGGCGAGCGGGGATGCTTTGGCCGCGAGCATGCGGATGGTGAATTGCGGAACCAGGAACGTGAGCGCAAGAACGATCCACGCGCTGTGATCCATTACCCTTTCCGGATCCGTCCGAAGGCTTCGGAGCGCGCTCCATAAAGCAAAGCCCGCGAGCGCCGCAAGGAGCGGCGCCATGGCCTGCGCGCCGGTGAATTCACCGAAGACGGCGATGGCGGGACCCAGGATCAGGTGGAAGAGGTAGTGGTGGTCCGCGAACGGATCGTTAAAAGAGGTGAGGTCCAGCCAGGGGAAGCGCATGAGCGGTCCATGATCGAGCATGCGCGCGGAAATATGCGCGTGGTAGAACGCATCCGGATCATTAAATTGACCCCACGGCGTAAAGGCGATGAGCGTGACGAGAAGAGCGAAGAATACGATTCGTCCTTGTCGTTTCCGAGATATCATGGAAATGAGGATAGCAGTCACGCAATAAAAACGCCCCCCACACCCATAGGTACTCGCTATGCGCGCACGCATAGGTGTGGGGGGCTTCCTCCTTTGATTCAACCCACGTCATCGTTAAGCATGGCAACGACGATATGAGATGAAAAGGTTCGATCCACCTCAGCGGATAAATCCGACACGGCGGATAAAGTGACCAGACTGTTCTTCCGGTCACGCTTGGCGCACATGCCGTGTGCGAAAAACGCGATGGGACGAACAAACCCGTCCTTAAGAGGGACGGGCCAATGACCTCAGCTTTGAATGAAGGACGATGACGTGCCTGCGAGGTCTTGCTGTGTCATGAGACAGTTTTACGCGATGGGGAGATGAGCGTCAACTAGGCATCTGTGGATGATTCTTCCCCACCTTCTTCAAGAGGAATGGCGATTTCTTCCTTGGGCCATAAATCCATCTGATGGAGCGCATCTTCCGTCAGGTCTTCCGCTTCATCCACATCCATCATTTCTTCCAAAATGAGATGGTTAATGAGCACGGCGCGGCACGCCGTTTTTTCTTTGGGCTGTCCGGTCTCATCAAAGCAGAGCGCGCGGAGTTCTTCGATCTTCGCCATGCGTTCAGTGTACCAAGAGCCGTATGCAGGAACCAAGAATTCTGTCCAGTCTTGACGGGACGCGTAATCAATCGTATGCTCGCGCAAGGCAGGGAGGTCGGGATTTAGATAATTAGATTGTTAGGTCGTCAGGGCAGATGTGGCATGGAGCGACGTCCCCTAACTCCCTAACCCCCTAACCCCCTAACTCCCTAATCTCTAACCCCGGAGAGGTGACAGAGTGGTCGATCGTGCCGCACTCGAAATGCGGTGTCGCGTTAAACGCGACCGTGGGTTCGAATCCCACCCTCTCCGCCACGTAAAAACGACGGCTCGTCCGTCGTTTTTACAATTGCCCACGATTATATTAAACTTTCACCATGAAAATATACCTCGTCCGACACGGAGAAAGTACGTCGGATGTTCGGCAGAGATATGACGGTGATTACGACGATCACCTTACGGAGAAGGGCCGCGAGGAGGCCGAAGAGATTGCAAGAAAACTTTCAGGTAAAGGGATCCAACTAATCTTCTCGAGTTCGCGTATCCGCGCGGTGGAGACAGCAGAGATTATTAGCTCGATCCTGAAATGTAAGGTGGAGACCATGGAGCAACTTAATGAGCAGAATATTTATGGTGCATATCCGGAGTTACGTGTTTATCAACCGGAGGAGGAATACAGGAGACTCGGCGAATTGATCG
>CAYMPS010000012.1:0-3960 GCA_964392485.1 uncultured Gammaproteobacteria bacterium
TCCACTGCTTCAAGGGAAGCAGATTTCATGAATCCTTTCAAGGCCGGCAGGTTGTGTTTTCTGACCTGAACCAAGCGGAATCCCAGCTTTTCAGCCATTCCTTTAAACAGCGAGTCATCCACGCGCTTCATGTAAAAACGCTCGATTCCGACGATAGCGAGCAATTGGCTGATCGGAACCATGAGCCGCTCCTTGATGTTCCGCGACCGGAAGTGGCCGACATCGTAGTTCAGATAGGCGATGCCGCCCGGTTTCAATGCGTCCCAGACCGTTTTCAAAAAAGCTTCGCGGTCAACCACGTGCTCGATAGCGCTTAACGCCACGACGATATCAAATTCGGGTGTCGGTGGTCGGGAGTCGGTTGTCGTCTGCGCGTCACCGGCGGTCAATTCAATCCGGGGGAATTCCTTGTACATCTCTTTCCCGCGCGTGATTGCCGCCGCATCCGTATCAATACCCGTGATACGGACGTTCGGATGCGCGGAGATGAACTTCTCCCAAATCCAAGCCGTTCCGCAGGCGAGGTCCAGGATGCGGATCGGCTGATCAGAAAAACGCTTCTCGATATCCGCGAGAATCCACTGCTTCGCTGCGTTGCCCGGGGAATAAATCATGTTGGTATCTTGTATCTGGTATCCGGTATTTCTCTATGTACGTATTGAGCATACAAGATACCAGATACAAAATACGTGCTAACGCTGTTTGTTCATCTCAAGAAGCATCTCGCGGATCCTGTCCGCGATCTTCGTCCAATTATACTTCACGCGCACGAGTTCCATGCCTTGCGCCACCAATTTCTCGCGCAACCCTTCTTCGGTTTGGATGCGCGTGACCGCCTTCGCGATCGATTCCGGATTCTGCGGTTCACAAAATACGCCCGTCTGTCCGTCCAAAAGAAAATCCGGAATACCGCCCACCGGCGTGCCGACAACCGGCAGTCCGGCCATCATGGCTTCGAGGAATGAGTTGCCAAGTCCTTCAGATAACGATGCGCGAACGAAGATATCCGCGGACTGTAAAATCTCAGGCAGTTCATCATGTGATCGGTTTCCCAAAAAAACCACACGATCCGATAATTCCTTCTTCTCCGTGAACACGCGAAGCTTCTGCGCATCCTCCCCTTCTCCGGCGATAAGACACTTGTAGTTCGCCGGGAGGTGCGTGAGCGAACGAATGAGATCGTCAATGCCGTTTTTCAAGGAAAGACGCGATGCGGTCACGAGCACGACGTCATCATCCGTAAATCCATACGACGCTCTCAACTCTCCCCTGCGCCCCGCGCCCTGCGCCCCGCACCCGAATTTCTCAATATCAACACCATTCGGAACCACTTCCGGTGTTCCTTTGAACCCCATCTTCGTTGCCCAGCTTGCGAGGAATCTGCTGATGGCCTGCACGGCATCCGCGCGCTCGAAAATTTTCCGGTGAAGGAAGTTCAATGCACCGGCGCGCTTGGCGTAATGCTCAAGCGGGTCCCCTTCCTGAAGCGTGAGCAGGAATTTCGTCTTTGGGCGGAGCCACGTGTACACGAGCGCCGTGAAACCTCCGTAACTCGCCATCAGTGACCAGATAATTGGTGCGTCGTGCGTGGTGCGTGGTGCGTCGTGTGCTCCCTCGCCCTCTGGACGACGCTCGGCGCTTCGGTCGGCATGCGCGGTTCGTGGTGCGTGGTACAAACCCAGCGCTTTCAACGAGCCGAGAATCGGTAAGAGGTACTTATCGACCGGGTGGCCGATGCCCACGCGATGAACCGTCACGTTTCCGATGCGCTCAGTGGAAGGAAGACCGTTCTTCACCCGCGCACAAATCAAATCGAACTCAACGTCCGCGATGCGGTCCGTCACTTCCTTCATGGCCACTTCCGCGCCGCCAACGAGCGGGAAGTAGACGGTGGAAAAAATCACAATTCTCATAGAAATAACCATTTAATAAACCTCCCTATTAACTGCACATTTTTCCATGCCAAAGCAAAATCGATAGCCAAGAAGCTTAATATTACAGTTACTAAAGATCCAATAATTTTATGTTTTGAAAACCATTTCCAAATTTTCCTTAACAATTCATATATCAACTTTAACAAATTCCATGCCAACCAAAACGGATTCGTAACCAACCAAATATTCATTTGACCGTGTAAAAATCTATACAAGAATAACTTTCTATTAAATTTATCTTTTATTTCTAAACCTATCGATCCAAATTTCTTATTAGGATTAGACAACGCTTCTTCAAGAATCTCTTTTGGAGTTTCTAAATATCCAGGAACCCACTCATGATCGTATAAATCAATAATCTCTTCACAAAATAATTTATTAATTATCCTTTTCTCTTCATCATCATTAAGAATTCCGGCACCAACGATTCTTTGATTAAATTCATAAACCATGTAGCGTTCATCATGATTAATTCTCCTCTCACGATCAATTCGATCAAGGACTTTTAAAATCTTTTCTTCCGGCGTCATCTCTCTTATTCTCATATCACACTCTTAAAATATTCAATCGTCTTCTTCAACCCTTCCCGAAGCGGAACCTTGGGTTCCCAGCCGAGTTTTTCCTTGGCGAGCGAGATGTCCGGCTGTCGCTGTTTCGGATCATCGCTCACGGGATCAAGGTACGTGATCTCGGACGACGAGCCCGTCAGTTCAATAACAAGGTCCGCCAATTCTTTGATCGTAAACTCGCCCGGATTGCCGATGTTCACGGGCCCGGTAAACTCCTCGACTTCCATCATGCGCACCATGCCTTCCACGAGGTCGTCCACATACTGGAAGCTTCGCGTGAACGATCCGTCGCCGTAGACGGTGATCGGCTCGCCGCGGAGCGCCTGCAGGATGAAGTTCGAGACCACGCGCCCGTCGTTCTGCGCCATGCGAGGCCCGTACGTGTTGAAGATGCGGATCACGCGGATGTCGACCTTGTGTTCGCGATGGTAATCAAAACACAGGGTTTCCGCGCACCGCTTGCCTTCGTCGTAGCAGGCGCGCTTCGAAATCGGATTCACGTTCCCCCAGTAGTCTTCCGTCTGCGGATGCAC
Source organism: uncultured Gammaproteobacteria bacterium (assembly GCA_964392485.1). Taxonomy (GTDB): domain Bacteria; phylum Patescibacteriota; class Patescibacteriia; order 2-12-FULL-60-25; family 2-12-FULL-60-25; genus 2-12-FULL-60-25. The sequence continues at coordinate 3,037 of CAYMPS010000012.1, forward strand.
GAGCGGATCTCCGTAAATTTCGGACGTAGATGCCTGAAGAATGCGCGCACCTGTTCGCTTGGCGAGCTCCAGACTGTTGATCATGCCGAGCACGTTCGTGCGGACCGTCTCGACCGGATCGTACTGGTAGTGCGGCGGAGATGCGGGACAGGCGAGGTTGTAGATGCGATCGAACCGGCCGTCAATCGGCTCCTGCACGTCGTGCTCATGAAAAGTAAAATTCGGATTCCGGATAAGGTGTTCGACGTTGGCTTTTGACCCGGTAAATAAATTATCAACGCAAACGACCTCGTGCCCGTCCGTCACGAGCCGCTCGCAGAGGTTTGAGCCGATGAATCCGGCTCCTCCGGTTACAAGAATCTTCATGTCTATATAGCTTATTTAGTATTCAGTGTTCAGTGTTCAGTGTTCAGTAATCAGTATTCAGTAATCAGTAATCAGTATTCAGTGTTCAGTATTCAGTGTTCAAATCACAGTGTTCAGTGTTCAGATAACAGATGCATTTCAACCTGTCAATGAGTTCCGGACTTCTCATCCGCCCGATGTGTACACGTGTTAATGATTGCGCTGAATATCTTGTTCAGTTGTATCGCCTCATCCAGCAAGGGTCTGAACGTTGTTTCTTCCTCCTCTCCATTTGTATCCATGATCAGCCGGATCCAGAAAATCGTTTCTTTCGCTTCTTTTCTGCTGATACGGAGCCGCATCAGCAAATCCTTCTCACCCAACGATTCATTCGCTTCAATATAATTGGCGCCAACGGATGAACTTGAACGTATCACTTGTTTTGAATATACAAAATTAGATGTCGACTTTGGGAGCCTTTTTATCGCCATGGCGATAGCTTTCGCAAAACGATACGTTCGTTCTTCAAGCTCTTGTCGAGTATTATTACCCATCTGAACACTGATTACTGATTACTGA
>CAYMPS010000012.1:4060-18383 GCA_964392485.1 uncultured Gammaproteobacteria bacterium
ACTGATTACTGATTACTGAACACTGATTACTGAACACTTTCCAACCACACGCTCAATGCCAGCAGCATCCACATCCGATTCCCGTAATCCGCTCCGCGCGCATTCTCATCGCGCATTTTTCGAATGCGATCCGGATACACGTAATCCGCGAGTGGAGACTGCGGGTCCAAACAGTGGTCCGACCAGTACTGCTTGAGCGATCCGCGGAACCAATCCGCGAGCGGCACCTGGAAACCTTTCTTCGGCCGTTTGAGAATATCCGCCGGCAGAACATTTTTTAGCGCCCGTTTGAGCGCAACCTTGCTGTGTGTATAATCCCTTCGCAAATTCAATGGCAGTCCCAGTGCGAACGCAACCACCTGTTGATCCAGAAACGGCGCGCGCGCTTCGAGCCCGTACGCCATGGTCGCGCGATCCATCTTTACGTTCAAATCATCTGCGAGATAGGATTCGAAATCAAAGCGCATGGCGCGCTCGAGCGGTTTTCCTTTCGTATCCATGCGCTTACAAATGAAATCCACCGGATTACATTCCCGCGTCCGCTCCAAAAAATCCGTACGAAAGTAATCGCTCGTTGAACGCGTGGAGAAATACGATCCGCAAAACAGTTCCGCGTACGCGCGATTCGTATCTCCATGCGCCAATGCGATCGTCGCTGCCATGCGCGCGAACCGCGGATCTTTCCGCTGTTTGGCAATGAGGCGCAAGACGGGCGCGACGAGATGCGCGCTCCCGGGAATGCGCATGAGTCGGCACGCGCGATCGTATGCCGCATAGCGGCGATACCCGCCGAAGAGCTCATCTCCCCCGTCTCCGACGAGGACGACCTTGATCTGCTGCGCAACTTCGCGCGACAGGAGCATGACCGGAAGCGCGGAGGAATCCGCATAGGGTCCGCCGTACTGGTAGATGAGCTTGTCCATGAGCTTGATGAGGCTCTCGGGCTGAGCTTCGAACTCCTGGTGATCCGTTCCAAAAAACTTCGCCGTTTCCCTCGCTTCTTTTCGCTCGTCCATTTTGATGTACGGGAACCCCATGGTGAACGTGCGAATCGGACGCGTCATATGCCTCCGCGCCATGGCAACGCACGCCGCGGAATCGATCCCTCCGGAAAGGAATGCGCCCACGGTCACATCCGCCTGCAGCCGCAGTCGAACCGCTTCGTCAAAGATACGGAGCAGATCACCGCTCACGTCATCCGTTCGTTCAACCCGGACATCATCCCAATGGCTGTACGGTTCTATTTCGATTCCGTTCTCGTCGATATGACCGCGATGTCCCGGCGGAAGATCACTTATCTCATTCAATCCCGTATGCGGCGCCGGGACGTACTGCAATCCGATGAACTGCCGGATCGCACATTCGTCAACCGTCACGGATTCGAGCGGACGGATTGCCTTCATCTCCGAAGCGAAGGCGATCGATCCATCGGAAAGCGTGCGATAAAAAAACGGCTTCTTCCCCGCACGATCGCGCGCAATGAAGCACCGCTTCGCATCCCGGTCCCAAATAGCAAAGGCGAACATGCCGCGAAAATGCTTTGCGCAGTCCTTCCCGTAGTGTCGATACGCTTCCAGAACGACTTCCGTATCTGATTCGGATTGAAATGTCGATCCCTTCCGTTCCAATTCCTCGCGGATGGCGAGATAGTTATAGATCTCTCCGTTATACGTTATCGTGTACTTCTCATCACTCGAGTGCATGGGCTGAGACCCGCGCTCGGAAAGATCAATGATCGCGAGCCTGCGATGTCCGAATCCCACGCCCTCGGATCGCCAAATCCCCTGTCCGTCCGGTCCGCGGTGCGCGAGCGTTTCCGTCATACGACGAAGCACGCCCTCATCGGGGAGGACGCCTCGTTTCGTGATCAGACCGGCTATACCGCACATAGTCATTGCGTCGGGCGTCATTACGTCGGGAAAACCGACGTTCGACGTTCGACGTACGTCCTATTTACTTAATTCAAGAGCATAAGTACTCTAACCTTAAACATGAAAAACGCCAAGCGAATCCTCTTCGCCATCACGCAGTCCGAGTGGGGCGGAGCGCAGTCATACGTCCTCAAAACGGCCATGGAGGCGCGCGGCCGCGGTTTTGAGGTCCTCGTGGCCGCCGGAGGGGAAGATGAGCTGAAACAGCGCTGTTTGGAGGAAAAGATCGATTATCGCCGTCTTCGGCACATGCGTAGGGACATATCCGTAATCAGCGATGTACGCGCGATCGCCGAACTCATCTCACTCTTTCGGCTTTGGATGCCAAGTACGATATACCTCCACAGCTCCAAAGCCGGCATCGTCGGTTCCATTGCCGCTCGGCTCGCGAATGCGCGGCGCGTTGTGTACCGCATCGGAGGATGGTCATTTTTGGACCCCGTATCGCCTCTGCGAAAATCCATCCGCCTCTGGAGCGAAAAACTCACCGCGCGATTCAAAGATATCATTATCGTTTTGCATCCCGATGACGAGGCGTTGGCGAAGCGGCACGGCATCATTCCGAAAGAGCGTCTCATGATGATCCAGAACGGATTGGATCTTCCGTCATTCGAATGGAAGCTCCTGTGCAAAAAGCTCGCGCGTGCACGGCTCCAATCATTGTGGGCGCGGGGGAGAGTAAACGGTGAAAACGATGTTGCGCATTCGCCCGATTCGGATGATTCCGTTCTCGTTTTGACAATCGCAAACTTCTTTCCCACGAAAGATCTTCTCGGCTATCTCGATGCGGTCGCGACGGTACATGAGGCGCACCCGACGGCGCGCTTTCTCATTGCCGGCGACGGCGACGAGCGAGAAGCACTAGAAGCTAAACGGCACGCGCTCGGTCTGGATGACGTCGTCTCGTTCCCGGGGTTCGTGAACGATGCATCCACACTCCTCTCCGGCGCGGATATGTTCGTGCTCCCGTCCGCAAAAGAAGGCATGCCGTGGTCGCTCCTCGAAGCGATGGCCGCCCGCGTCCCCTGCATAGCAACGGATGTGGGAGCGAACGCGTGGATGATCGGGAAGAATGGATGGATCGTTCCGCCGAAACATCCCGATCTCCTAAGTGAAGCCCTCGTCAAAGCGATTCAAAATCCTTCCGAAGCGAATCGGCGAGCGGAGGAAGCGCGGAAGGATGTTGAACTGCGATTTACGGAACGAGCGATGTTTGAGAAAACGTTTCAACTTTTTCAGTAATAGTACAACATTGCAAATTTGGAATTTGCAATACCGTCGTTTACCGCCGCGGCCCCGGCCCCGAGGGTTCGGGTTCCTCTGTCTGCGTTTCCGCACCTGTCTGCACTTGCGCCTCCGGTTCCACGGATGCGGCCGATTCTCCGGGGAGCAGGTCCGCAGCGCGGCGGAAGGACTCATCGATCGTCGTCACTTCTCCGGCCCGAAGCGCTTCGAGCTTGGGTGCGAGGCTCTCGTCGAGCTGCAAGAGCGCATTCAAGATACTGTTGCGCTGTTCGTAGAGTTCCGCTATCTCCATGATGCGTGCGATATCGATGTAGGCTTGAATCGTCCCGCCGGGAAGCTGGGGGAGCATCAACATCACGCGCTTGAGCGTTTCCTTGTCTCCCTGTGCCTGCGCCGCTTGGGATAGCTGAAGCGCTTCCGAAACGTTCTGCAGCGCATACGGAGCCTTCACGTTCATGGCTTTCACGAGCTTGGCCGTTCCCTCTTCGATCTTGCCCTGTTCAAACCATTCCACGAGGCCGAGGTACCACCAAGCTTCTCCGATGTTCTCATTATCTTCAACGGTCTTTTGAAGAACCTCATGCGCTTTATCGGTCTGCCCGATCTGCGAATAGAGCCGCGCCAAGCCGAAGGAAAGCTGCTGCCGCTTGGGAGACGTGTCGATCGCGCGCAGGTAAAGTTCTTCCGCGAGCGCGATCTCCTGAGCCTGAGCCTCCAACGGCGCGAGCGGAATGAGGCTGTGAACGAGCCGTGCATACACGAAGAGCGGATGCGCATCCCTCGGGTGATACGTAAGGTGCTGCTCATTGATCTTTTTCGTATAGTCGATCAGCTCTTTCTGGCGCGGGTAGGTAGCGAGCGTGCCCTGTTGCTGCAGGGTGATGATATCGCGGGACAAGAGGAAGGACTGTTCTCCGATATAGAGCGTTGAGAGATCCCCCGCTCGTTTAATGAGATCGAATCCTTCATCGATGCGGCCGTTCTGCAAATAGCTATTCGCGACGATCGACACCATTGATGCGCGGAACGGGAGCGCGGAATACCTCCAGACGATGAGGAGCATGAGGATCTGAATGATACCGAAGGAGATGAGCGGAGCCGCGTGCGTTTTTGCCTGCTGCTTCTGCCCCGGCTCAACTTGACCGCTCTCATCGCGCTCGCCGGCGAACGCGGGATGCGTTGCCGCAATAACGAACGCGAATAAAAGGTAGCTCATGGAGAATGCCGCCGGATGGTCGAAGACGAAGATGTTCTGCAAAAAGTATCCAACGGGAAGCGCCGTGAGGATCGCCGCCATCGGGAGATCGATCCACCCCTTCTTTCGCGCCTTCCACACGAGAATGAAGATCGTTGCGAATATCGCAATGTAGGTAACGAGACCGAAGATGCCTGTCATGGCCAGCGTATCCATGACCGTATTGTGTGCCCGATCAAACCACGTTTCGTAGTAGCTGAATTCCAACGATTTCGGATTGAATTTCAGGTTGAAGAGAATGTGGAACGCATCGAACCCCCAGCCCGTGAGCGGACGTTCCAGGAATCCCTTCCATGCAATATCCCATGCGATGAGCCGCGTTTCCGTGGTGGCCTGCAGGTTCGTGAGACGGCTTAACATCGGATTTGATGCGACGAACGAGCTCGCGCGGAACAGGTACGCGAGAACGTACAATCCGAAGAGGCCCGCGCCGGTACCGAGAATTCCGAATCTTGCCTTTTTCGAGTCGGTGAAAAATGCGTAGTACAGCGTAAATATTCCCACCACGGCCATGAGTCCGAAGAACGCTCCGCGCGACTGCGTAAGGAAAAAGGCGATGAGATCGGCGCAGGCAACGAGCGCGTAAGCGACGCGTGCGGTTTTATTTTTCGTCTTCAGGAACAAGAGGGCGAGGAACGAGAGGTTGAAAATTTGATACACACCCATGTAAATAGGGTTGTCGAGCAGTCCGCCGACGCGATTGCCTGCCGGAAAGATGAGGAGCTTCGGAAACGGCTTCTGCAGAATGGCGACAACGGCCATAATGGCGGACAGGGCGATTTCGTAGTTCAAGAGCTTTCTCCAATCAACCCAGTATTTCAAAAGGCCGATGGTCATCGTCAGCCATGCGAAGAAGTGAAGCATGGTGAACAGACCGTTCATGCGCTCTTGGTTCCCCCACCAAGACCGAAACGGATCAACGGAAAATATCGTCGACAGGGCGAGAGCGACGAAATACGCAATGATCGCCGTGTAGAGCGCGGACTTCGGAGGCCGATACTTCGGCTCCATCCACGCGAGGGCCAGGTACGCGGGGAACGTCAGACCGATGAGGATCTGAAACGCGATGAGCTTGGAAAAAACGAACGGGAAGATAACGATCGGAATGAATACGAGCGGCATGAGGAGCCCTCCGTATATCCCGGCATACGAAATCGCCTTAAACAGCTTAATGGCAGTTGGTCTTGTCATAGTCGGCAATGAGCATAGCAGGAAGGTTTAAACGAGTGAACAGGGACGTATAAGTTCGTAGGTTCGTAGGTTCGTAGGTGTTAGGCCTGATGATTGGCGGCTTGATAGGTACGATTAAGTAATCGGAGCGTATGACCCAGATGATCAGAAGTCTCTTGAAAGAGCTTTGCATCTCCAAATGACAGACTTTCCGCAACAAGGAGCTGTGTCTCGATTTCAGATGCGGAACCGTACGCAATGCGAATAAAATTTCTCCATTCCTTGCGGCTTCTGCGCGATCCCTCGGCGATATTCGAAACGACTGATAATGCAGCTCGTTGCAGTTGAGACGTCAGACAGTATCGCTGGCTCGATGGGAATGTTTCTGTTAATTGAAAAATCGCTGTACAAAGTCTAAAAGCGTGTTGCCAGACTAAAAGATTTTTATATTCACTCATATAATATATTCAGTCTCAAGAATCAGAATGCTTGTCAATGTGCATAACCCAAGTTGCTAGGTAATTAGGTTCGTAAGTTCGCAGGTATTCTGCCTGTTGTTTTTATTTGCTGTGGATACCAGGAAGAGTACCTACGAACTTACGAACCTAATTACCTACGAACCTAAACGGCAAAACCCCCCGATCAAGTCGGAGGGTTCTGCGTTTTCGTGGCTACGCGTAAACGCGTGCTTCCTAAGCGCCTAGTCGGTAAGGACCGGGCAAAAAGGTTGCGCTAGTTTGACAGCGTATTCACGTCGTTCATGCCCGAAACGAGCACGTCCCATGTCCAGTCGTTGGAAGTGACAACACCCACCGCGCCTGTCGCGTACGAGTGCGGCACATCCGACATGTCGGACCAGAGGAATGTTCCTGCGGCGAGGAAATTTGCAGAGCTTGTTGCGTTACCGATACCCATGCGCGTGTCACCGGCAGCCATGTAGAGATACCCCGTGTCCGAGGCGGTCGTGTCGCGAGTAAAGCTCGTGGTGACCGTCCCGCCGGCTGTGGCTCCGAGCGTCGGAGTGGCGCGCAACGTGTACGTTGTGCCGCCCGATGACACGGTATCTTCCACTGCGAGGCGGACAATGACTGTGCTGTCGCCCTGAAGGACGCCTGCGCCGGTCAAACTATCTCCATTTCCATCCGTGATGAACACGTCCGTGCCGGCCGTCAACTGCGTACCCCCCTTGTAGAAGGTGAAGTTGGACAGACTCGTTAGTGTTGCAACGGAAGACGTGCTGACCGTGAAGACGATCTGGATCCAGGAGATGTCTCCTCCGTCGGCGTCCGCGTTGATCTGGAACTTGTACAGATCCGCGGGACTGCCCGTCGAAAGGACGTTCGAGGATGAAGCGAGCTTCGTCACAACCGGCTTGCCCTTGCGAATCACCATTTCGTTCCCGGTGATGTTCGCTGAAGCAGTCGCGTAGAGACGCGCGCCGGAAGCGATACCAACCGCTTCCACGTTGTACTTGCTGGAGTAGCTGGTTGTCCACGGCGTGTCCGTGACGTCGTAGTACAGACCGCCGGTGGATGTGGCGCCGGTATCAACGCCGCCGACGCCGCCGGATTCCACGTTGGCGAAGGTCTCGTAAACGTCGAGGTTTACGGTCGAACCCTTCGTAACGACGGTTCCGCCCGGAATGGAGATGTCAACGTAGGTATTACTACCCGAGATGATGCCCGATCCGAGGATCTCGCCTGCGCGCAACAGCGAGACAGATGTGACGTTCTTCGCCACCGTGTCCGCATACACGCGAACGCGATCCAAACGGATGTTTTCGTACTGCGCCGTGGCTTTCACCTGCGCAAGCTGCGCAGAGGTGCCGCCGAGAACGATGGCCGCGCTCGGCTGGTTGCCGGCCGCGATCGTCAGGGTGCCGTTGGCGTAGACGGTCTGCTGAACCACGTTGGTATCGTAGTTCACTTCAGTGGCCGCGCTGGGTGTCACGCTATTTCCATCTTCATCTTCAGCCGTGACGTCCGTGCTTTCCGTGACGATACCAACGGCGAAGTATGATTCTGTGGCAATCGCGTTCGACTGACACTTCACGGTGAGCGTCTTTGACGTTCCCGCCGTAACGGTCACGTTGTTAAGACTCGAGAAGGTCATAACGCCTGCCGACGGGGACTTGCTGGCAATCAGCGTATCTCCGTCGTAGAGCGAACAACTGCTCACAACCGTGTTGAAGTAGCTCTTCGCCGTTACGTGGCCCGTGATGTAATCCGTGCCGGCGCCTGCCAACATGGTTGTGGTCGAAGCGTATCCGGTCAACACAATCGTCTTGATCGAGATATCGCTCTCCGTACCTGCCGTGAACACGATCCCCGCAGCCGGAATGAGCGACTGGCTCCTCACGGCAACACCGCTTGGCGGCGTACCGGCGAGCGCCAGCGCCAAACTGGAGGCCTCAATTGTCATTGGATTTCCCGCAATGTCCGCGTTCGGAACAATGTCGGTCAAGTTCTCGTTCGTGTCAACGATCTTGATGTCACCTGCCACGAAATCATTGAGCGTGAAGGTGAAGGCATCGCTTTCGACGGCAGTGGTGTTAGACACGTCCGCCGTGAACTTGAGGTTCAACGTCTGACCCGCATTCAACGGGAAAGAGTCTGAGAGGATGGTTTCATCCGTGGAGCTGCCGGTGCCAAGAGTGAGCGTTGTCGGACCCGCGAGAACCGTTCCCGTATCCGCGTTCACCAGCTTGACGTCGGTAAGCTCTGCCACATCGTTTCCGGTTGTTGAAACCGCGAAGCGAATATGACGGATGTCCAGATCGCTGTCCGATGAGGTCATTGCGAACTCATAGAACGTGGCGTCTGAACTGTTCTTTGAGATATTGCCCGTGGTCGGACCGTTCTGAGCAATGGTAACTTGACCGCCCTGGGTCGTTACCGTGCTGTACTCACTCGTACCATTATCGTAGGCGCTCACGTCTACTGCCGGACCGACGCCAAAGAGGGAGTCGATGGCATATACGTCAGCCTTTTCTTCGATATAGGTCTTGATTTCCTTATTGGTCTTTCCGGCAATATCAGCCTTCAACGTGAAGGTCTTTGTGGTGCCTTCCGCCAGCACGTACGCGGTATCGAGGTTCAAAACAACCTGATCGCCGTACTTGCCGGAGAGGCTCTCCGTCTGCGCCAAGAGCGTGTCGCCCTGGTAGAGCTTGAAGTTGCTCAACTGCGCTTCGGAGTCACCGCCCTCGATGAGGGCGACGCGTCGAATTTCAACGTCATTCGTGCCGGCCGCCATCTTGAAGACGGCAATTTCGGCACCCTTGCTTCCAATCGTCGGGTTGGACGGATTTGCACCGGCCGTAACCGTCAACGTGGTCGCAGCGGATACTCCGACCGTGAACGTGTTGCCACGCGCCGGGAAGGAACCGCCGACCGAACCGCTCCCGCTGATCACAACGGAAGCCGCGTCCGTAATCTGGAACGCATGCTCCGCACCGGCATGGCCGGATGCGCTAAAGTCACCCGAAATAACGAGAGACTTCGTTGAATTCGCAGGAATCGAGAGGTTCAAGCCGTTGTAGGTTACGGTATTCTCGGAAGAGTTTACCGTGCGGGCCGTCGTCAACCGAACGCCGTCTCCATCATAGAGATACACGGCTTCCAAGTCAGACGCGGCGCCTACGCCAACGCGCTTGAATGTGATGCCCGTAACAAGCGAGTCATTTGAATCCGCGGTCAAGTTGAACTTGGCGAGCGGAACAGATGCTGAGTTGTACGGAACGGTCTTTCCGGCCGGCGTGTCAGATGCGAGCGCAACCATCACGCTGCCCTGAACGACAACCGCTCCTGTCTCACAAGAGACCTTGCCGAGCTCTTCTTCGTATCCCGTGACATCCGCGCCGTCAGCGTAGACGATGTCCGTTTCTATGGCATCGGCCACGTTCAGCATGTTGTCCGCGACGGAAGAACCGGTAAGCTTGCGCTTGAGACCATCCATGACAACGTATGTTTCGCTGTCACCGGCCACTGTAACGAGCTGGCCGTTCGGATGGACGTTGCTGGAAACGGATGAACCGACTTCGTAATCAACGAAGAAGGCATCTGGAACGTCAACGATGCGTTGGTTCCAATCAGCACCGTAAAGTGCTTCTGCGATCGTTTCGCTTTCAATCCAGTGAAGCATCCCGCATCGGGAGCTTACTGCGTATGTCTTCGGGTCGGTCGTGATCTTTACGAGCTTGGTGCCCGGGCGGATCGTGACGTTCCCTCCGATCAGGATGGCAGCGAGTTCTGCATCCGTAATGGTCACAACGGATGAGAAGTCTGCATACCAGCTGAAGTAGGTCTTCTCGTTGGGGAACACGTAGCGGTTCCCGTCAGCGGAGTAGTAGTACACCGCCGGGCCGGACGCCTTGATGAGGTCGCCTGGGGTCAGTGTCGCAGCCTGAGCAACGCTCGGGAGCAACAATGCACCACCCATCGACCACAACACGGTCGTCACGGTGACGAACGAGGAGACGAATTTTCTTAATGGATTCATGTTGTTGAATCTAGAGTTTATTGGAGTCGGTACAGGAGATCCGTTTTCGAATCCCGTAGTACCTGTGGTGAATCTTTCCATTCCCACTTCCGCGCTATGGCGGAATCGACCTTTAAGTTAAGGAATAGCCTGGCGAGGATGCAAACGTAATCGAGCGGACGTATGAAGGAAAAAGCCTTTCGGCCGAATCCTTCCCCCGCCCGGCTGGATGCCTCTCGGTCAGAGAGAGGCGTCCAGTGAGGCGGGGGAGTGGGGGTGTAAAAATCACCCGCCCCCCTCCGTTGTCACAGATCCCGTTTGCGTTCCCGTCGTTTGTTGAATATTCGGAACTGTTGATGCACCGTCAATCGGAAGTTCTTCTGACGGCGATTCCGCCGCACCGCTTCCCTCCGTTGCCTCGCCCGTGCCGATGGCAACCTTCTCGTCTTCCGCCTGCGATTGCGCCAAGAATGACTTCGCGCTCGCCTCCTTTAACTTGCCCACCGCTTCATCGACCCGATCTTCATCGATGAGCGTCTGAAGTTCCTTGAGTGCGCCTTCCGCATCTTTCGCGAGATTGAATCCGGACTCCGTAGACGTCGAAGCGCTTCCGTCGCTGTTGGATACCGTCGTCGTCACGCTCATGGTCCCGGACAGTTCAAAGGCTTTGGCAACGGCGCTCTTCGCGACTTCCTGATGGAGCGTGATGGAAGCGTCGATCTCCTCTTCGGAAACAACGTCCTTTGCGTCATCATCATTCCGCACTCCCATGAGCACCTCGAGCGCCCGAATCCCCACATCCGCCGCCTGCGCGTGCGCTTCGCTCATCTTCTTGTTGACCTCCGGGGTATTCATGCCGTCCAAAAGTTCCGACTTCGCTTCGTTCAGCTTCATTGCGACTTCCGCTACTTCCTTCTCAACGACTTTTGCGGTTTCCGCAATCTCCCTGCGCCCGGGCTCCTGCTTCTGAACCTCATCAAGCTGTTCCTTGATCGTATTGAGATCCTGCTTGATGATGTCCGCCGCCGCGCTCACGCGCTCTCCCTTCTTTACCGGATCCGATTCCGGCATTTTGACAACGGTTTTGAGATCTTCAACGCGGCGCTTCGTGAATTCCACCTTAAGCATCACCTTGCCCGGCTTCGAAGAGGTGAGCGCCAGCCGCGTCTGCTCCGTAACGAGTTTGAGCATGTAGAGCGCATCTCCCGGAAGAGCGCCTTCCGCGGCGCGAACGGAAGCGAAAGAGCCTCCGAGGAGAACGACGAACGCGGAGAGAACGGCGAGAATCGGACCGCGCGCGAGCTTGAGGAAGCTCGGATGCGCCGCGGCGATGGTCTCGCGATTCTTTGCCGCGGCTTCCGCGGAAGGAATCGTGTTCCCAACCTGCATGAGCAATCGCTCCCGCGTAGCACGAACCCACGAAGGATCCGGCCGGATGCCTCGTTCCTGATCACGGAGTGATCGAATGCTGCGATAGAGGTCTCGTTTCATTCGTCTTGTTCGTTGAGCGTGTCGAGCGCTTTCTTCGCCCGATGGTAGAGCACGCGGACATTCCCCGGGGACTTATCCATGATATCCGCGATAATGTTGAACGGGAGTCCGTCGATGAGCCGTAATGTGAGGACATCCCGATAGTCATCCTTGAGCCTCTCGAGCTTTCCCATGACGATCGAAAGCTCAACCCTGGCCTCGATGATCTCCCTGCCGTGCCCCTTATCTGAAACATCAGCCTTACTATCAGTAGACGGTTCATCGATCCGAATTGTTACAGCCAGACTCCGATCCGGCGTGGCGGACCTTGAGCGATACCAGTCCGCAATGGCGTTGCGGGCGATGCGGTAGAGGAGTGCGCGAATCTGCCTGACGTCATGATGCTCCTGCAGGTAGTTCCAGGCTTTTAAAAAAACCTCGGAAGTTATATCTTCCGCATCTTCTTTTGAGGGCACTTTAAGCAAAACAAAACGGTAAATCGCTTGGACGTAGCGATCGTATAGTTGCGCGAATGCCTGAGGGTCTTGGTGCTGATGGATTCGAAAAAGCAGGTATCGATCAACAAGGCTTGTCATGAATATAGCGTAGGAACGATTATCCTGGCGTTAACCATCCTACAAATCTTCGGAGAGACTACAGGGCGAGGAGGACGAATGCAATAGGGATAATGAGCAAATAAAAGCAAAAGAATGCCTTTTCTTATTTTGTCTAGGCTTGTGTAGACAAAAGTTAATCAAAATAGTACACTTGAATAAGAAAGAAAACATGTCTGCTCAACAAATACCTCTCAGAGTCACGGTCTCTGAAGCCTCCAGACTGTTCGGAGTGCATGACAAAACAATCCGAAGAGCCATATGCAGCGGAGAGGTCCGCTACATCGTTGTGCATGGCCGATACAAGCTTCACTTTGATTCCCTGATGGTTTGGTCCCAAGGAAAATCCACGATCCGCAATAAGCGCGACGCGAAGGGGATTGGCCAGTGGGTTGATCAGTGGAAGATCAAAAACACGCTCTACAGTCCCCGTCCTCCAAAATAGAATGTTGGCTTTTCGGATGAGAGCTTGCAGGGGAGTGATCAAAAAATTATTTTACGGATGCTCGTTTGACCTAAGCCAAACGCCAAATGCCGAACGCTGAATGCCATACTCGATATGCAAACCCCCGCTGAACAATGTTTGATTCAAAAAGCGATTGAGTCTCTCCCCCGCTCCGGTGGAAAAAAGTTATCCACAGTCCTGAATATCGGTGCGGGCAGGAGCACGGTCATCGAACAAGCGATCGCCAAGGAAGTTCCGAATTTCATCTGCGACCGCGTGGACGTTGAATTGCATCGCGTCCGTCATCCGAACATCCGCAACGAATACGTCGCCTCCGTCGAGTCCATGCCGGATGTTCCGTCAGATGCCTATGACGTGGCATTCGCGAACTACGTGCTCGAACACGTTCCGAAGATTGACGACGCGGCTCGTGAAATTCATCGCACGCTGAAAGGAGGCGGACGGTTTATCGCGAGCATTCCGAATCCCGGCGCACCGGAGTTTTGGATCTCGCGAATCACGCCGAAGTCATTCCACCAAATCATCAAGGGCAAAGGGAAAGGGAAAGAAGCTTTTGAGACGTTCTACGCCTACAAGAACATCCGCGGTCTGAACCGAATCTTCGAACGCGCGGGATTCGACATCGTGAACGTCAAACGCTTCTCATTCGTCCGCGGCTACCTGTACCGCTTTCCGATTCTGAATACGCTGAGCCGGATGTATGACGGGATTTTGAACGCGCTCCGCATCAAGCCGATGATGGGCCACGCGTGCGTGGTATACGAAAAGTGTATCAAAAATTAATTACGTTCGGACCGAAGACGAGACATACACAAAAAAAATAACCGCGCCGTTTATTGCGCCGTTTTATCATTTTATCATTTCAAGAAATTCGATTTTTGTACACACACCCCATTTTTCTAACCTCTTCCCCGCCCCTTCAACAATCGGCGTACTGATTGTTCGATGCTTTGTAGGGATAAAATATGAAATATCCGAATCAAATATTGGTTTTATCTTATGACCTTCTTTCGATGCTCTTCCAAAAATAATTCTCGCACCGCTCTTTCCTGCAAGGTTCTCTAAGGCTTTTATAACATTTTTTGTTTTATATCTCCCCGAACCCCCACCCATATTTATGCCGTTACTCGTTCGTGAGCGAGTTTACTAGCTAAACCAAAAGAACTCTGCGTTATTTTCCCATCGTTCAATCTTTCCCATTCTTCAGCGGTTGGTGGATAAAGATCGCTCTCGTGAAAAAACTCAATATACTCCTCTTTGAAATCAAGGGAAATATAAACTGCATCATTTACCATCCTTATAAATTCTTTCGGATTACGTGCCTGAGTATAAATAGGATCGTAACCTCCATAAGAAATTTTTCCGATTATAAAACCATCTTCCCTTTTCCAAGAAACAGCAATCTTCGAGGGAAGCTTGTGCAAGTAAGCGTCTACGACTTCTAACTCAAGTTTTGGAGAAAAAAGTTTTGTTAAAAAATTTCTCATAAATTAATCATTGAACTTTTTTAGACAACCATCCAAGACTTCGTGTCCTACTTCGCTATTTTAGGACTGCGCCTTTATCGTTTTTATCGTTAATGGCGTTCTTTAAAAACGACATAAGAACCTTTATTTTTACTCCGTGTTATACTTCGCTTCTTTGAAGCGAAGTATAACACGGAGTAAATTTTTTATTGAAGGTCACTTATCAA
>CAYMPS010000013.1:0-17637 GCA_964392485.1 uncultured Gammaproteobacteria bacterium
TCAGCCATCTCACAAAGAAACGGCCTCGTGCCATCATCCCCATAAAAAGAAACGACGAGTAAATCTCGGATCACCTCTCTCGCAACGACTCGCCCTACAACGTCTCGTAGGGCACTGTCCAAGCTCCCTGATGAACATCGGAGACCTCGGAAAGGCGGTCGTGCCAAGAGGGCTGCGGCAAGACATACGTCTCGGGTATCTTATTTGACGGCCCGTCCCAACGAACGTTGGGACTCTCTCTCCTCCCGTCGATTGAGACACCTCCTACGACGTGGTGCCCTGTTGCAGCCCCCTCCGTAGGACCGAAAAATCTCCTCAGTGATTGAGGAGATTTTTGATACACGTGGATCAATATCGAATGCCGTTCGCAGAAACCAAAATATGGGATATCGGAAATCTTGAACCGCCGCCGAGCACCTCTTTGGCAGTTTTTCGATATTCGATATTTGATATTCGACATTCCTACTCCGTGGATGTCGCCGCCTCGGTTGATGTCGCGAAGAGGAGTTCGGTGCTCGGAATCTCCGTGACCTCCCGATCAAAGATCACTCGACGATCAACGCGCGTTTCGCTCCCCCGCCTCCGGCGCGCGATGATGGTGATGATCGTCGTACCGCGAGGCACATCGAGCTCCGTGTGAAAAAGCCCCTCTCCGTCCACAGCCGCATCGCGGTCGTTCACGAGAACGTAAGCCTCCGGAATCGTTTTTCCGCTCACCAAAACGCGCGGACCATCCAGATGGACGCCATCCGCGGGCGACGCGATCTCCAATGGCGGAGACGTATTCACCGTATACGCCTGCCAGAGGACATAGCTCCCCAACACGATTGCGAGAAGAACGATGCCGAGAAACGCGAGGAATTGCGGCGCGACGAATAAATCCAAAAAGCGCACATCGCGCGTGCGCGGAAGCAGATCGGTTATCTTTCTCCTCTTGCCGAGCTCCTTGAGCCGCGTTCGATACCGAGCCGTAAAGTACGGTTCATACCCCCCGAGGTACTTCACGTAAGACAGCAAATGGCGCTCGGAAAAAATCGGATCGCCAATATCTTCGAGGCGATCCGCTTCCAGAGCTTCGAGTACGGAACGATCAATCTTCGTTTCTCTGCACGCCGTCTCAAGCGTTATGGCATGAAGCTCGCGGAGGTCCCGAAGATCGGATCCGAACGACGATGGCTCCTCCCCCACGCTCTTATGCAGGAAGGTCATATCTTCCGTTCGTCCTCCTCTTCTTCCTCCGCCCCTCCCTCTCCTTCTTCAATTTCTTCGTCCTCTTCAACGTCGCTCTCTTCGATATCGGCATCGGTTTCACGCTCTTCAAACTCTTCCTCTCCTTCCCCTTCGTCATCCTCTCCTTCATCATCCGTATCTTCCTCAGAATCTTCTCCGACCTCTTCATCTTCATACTCAACCTCCTCATCCTCCGCCTCCGGAGCCGGGATGGAAGACGTGTCCCTGCTTATTTCCGTTTTCAAAATCTCTCGCGGCTTGGATCCGTCCGCGGGTCCGATAATCCCCTCTTGTTCCAGAAGATCCAGAAGGCGCGCCGCACGCGCGTACCCGACTTTGAGCCGTCGCTGCAAGAGCGATGCGGACCCCTTTCCCGCCCGTATGATTTCTTCCATCGCGTCGCCCAGGAGCGGATCCGAATCATCATCGATTGGAATGCCTCCGAACGCCGTTTTGCTCCGCTTGTTTTCCACAACCTGCGCTTCATAATCCGGCGGTCCGTACGTTGATTTGAGGAATTCAACAACCTTGCGCACTTCTTCATCGGACAAGAACGCGCCCTGCACGCGTTTTGGCGCAGACATTTCCGCTGTTTGATACAGCATGTCTCCGCGCCCCAAAAGTTTATCCGCTCCGGATTGATCTAAAATGGTACGAGAATCTGTTGCGGATGCTACGGAGAATGCAATGCGCGCCGGGATGTTCGCCTTGATGAGGCCCGTAAGAACATCGACGGACGGACGCTGGGTGGCCAAAACCAGATGGATGCCCACGGCGCGAGCCATCTGCGCGAGTCGAACAATCGGCCCTTCGACTTCAGATCCGGAAGAAACCATGAGGTCCGCGAGCTCGTCCACGATGAATACGATGTAAGGGATTCGTTCCTTGCAGCGCTGATTGTATGAGGCGACATCCCGCGCGCCGAATTTTGAGAGGACGTCAAAGCGGCGATCCATCTCGCGGACCGTCCACTTGAGCGCATTTACCGTTTCTTCCGTCTTCGTGATCACGGGCGTGATGAGGTGCGGAATGCCGTTGTATACCGGAAACTCCACGCGCTTCGGATCCACGAGCACGAACTTGAGATCATCCGGACTGTGGCCGTACAGGAGCGATGTGATGAGAATGTTCAAGCACACGGACTTCCCCGCTCCGGTCGCACCTGCCACGAGCATGTGCGGCATGCGGGAAAGGTCCACAACGCTCGGCATGCCGGAAACGTCCTTGCCCAGCGCGAACGGCACGGACATCTTTCGCGCTTTCTCGCGATACACACGCGACTCGAACATTTCCCGGAGTCCGACGAGCGCGACGTTCTTGTTCGGAACTTCAATGCCGACGAGCGACTTCTTGGGGATCGGGGCTTCGATGCGGATCGGATGCGCGGCGAGTGCGAGAGCCAAATCGTTATGGAGCGCGGTGATGCGCGTGAGCTTGACGCCTTCGGCGGGCTTAAAGGTAAACTGCGTAACCGTTGGTCCCACGGAAACGTCGCCCATCTCAACATCAATGCCGAAGTTCTTAAGCGTCTTCCGGATCACCTCCTTGTTGTACTCAATGTCTCCGGATGTCGGTTTATCATTCCGATGCAACAGGAGGTCCAGTGGAATCGGTATTTTTACGCGCCGGCGCTTGCGCTTCTTCGGCAGAGGCGCGGCTCCGGATGCGACAACCGGACGTGAACCGGCAGATGATTCAACAACTGTCTCCTCTTCCTCTTCTTCCTCTTCTTCCTCCTCCTCTTCAGCATCTTCAACGTCTTCCTCCATACGCTCCTCCTCTTCAACGCGATCTTTCTTCCTGAACAGGAGCCTGAACGGAGCGATCAACATCTTAAAGAGCCACATGATGATCTTCCCCGCCGTCTTAAACATGTTGACGATGGTTTGCAGGGACGTGTTGAACATGAGGAGGATCGACGCGACGAAAATCGCAACAAAGAAAATCACGGCCCCCGCAAATCCGAGGAGGTTTATTGCCGGCTCTGCGAGCAATTGTCCGAGCGTTCCTCCGGCTTCGCGGAGCGCGTCGACTTCAACCACGCCAACGGAAGGAGGGAATGAGACCGCGTGAACCAATCCGTTCAATCCGATAAAAAACAAAACGAATCCCACGAAGTTCGAGGCGTTCAACGGAAGCCTGTCCGAATCCACGAGGTAGTAGCCCCAAAAGAGGAGGACGACGGGGACGAACAGCTTATCCCAGCCGAAGACGTGCGAAACGCCATTATCAACCGTTAAACCGATGGATCCCGCAACCCCGAATATCGATAAAAGGATGAGGAGGGCGACGAGAAAGAGAAAAACCGTAAAGATGCCTTTACGCGTTCCCGGATCTAATGAAAAATCCAAGCGAAATTTCCTCCTCCTGCCTCTACGACGTCTAGCCATGTTTTTGTTTTCTTATAGCGCCCATATTACACTCTGAGCACGTCTAAGAGTAGCCTTCGCATATGTCAACCATATTTACTCGCATTATCAAAGGAGAAATCCCCTGCCATAAAGTCTACGAGGATGACCTCGTCCTGGCATTTCTCGACATCGGCCCGTTGAGTGAAGGACACACGGTCCTGATTCCGAAGGAAGAGGCTGCGACGCTCGACAAGCTGTCCGATGAAGCCGCGGCCGCGATCGGACGCGTATTGCCGCGCCTCTGCCGCGCCATCATGAAGGCAGCCGATACGGATGATTACAACATTCTCCAAAACAACGGAGCCCTCGCGCACCAGGAAGTTGAGCACGTACACTTCCACATCATCCCCAAACCGAACGCGGGCCGCGGCCTCGTGATCGGCTGGCCAAAAAGCGAACTCGCGCCCGAGAAGGGCGCAGAGCTCGCAAAACGGATTGTCGCGGAATTTTCGTAAAACCTCTTCAGGAAGAGGCTGATGACTTTGCTTCCTCCATCATTTTATCCAACTCATCCGTTGTAATCATGTTCGCTCCAAGCAGGGCGCCTATATAGCCTTCAATATATGCATGCGTTCTCACCGCACGTACTTTTGTTTCACCCTCCAGCAAATCGAACGTCTTCGGATTCGGTGACTCCGCATAGAATGCTTTCAACATGTCTCTTAACTCGTTTAAGACACGCTCTTTCATCTGTTCCTGCGAATGCGCCTCAGCGTCGGAAGGTGAAGCCTTTTCAAAAGACATAGGAATATAGTATGAATGATTTATATCGTTCAAAGAAGGTTATCTGAATCGGACGCATCCGGTCAATAATAATTTTTCATCATTACGGGTGAGCCGTCCCCACGTAAGATCTTCATTCTTTTTAAGCCTCGCTCCAGCCCGGAACGCGGCGCTTGACGAAGCGCACGATGTCGCTGTGCAGGTTCGCGAGTTTGTCGTCCAAATAATCCTTGGTGACCATGCGGGCAAGATCTGCTTTCGTGGCCATCCCGGCAAGATCTGCTTTCGTGGCCATGACTGAATCAATGTTCGTGACGCGGCCTTCCAGCCGTTCGAACCTTTGATCAACCCTGTCAAAACGCTCGTCAACGGACGACGCGAATGACTGAATCGCTTCAAGGATTTCCGAGTTTGTTGTTCGGACCTCATCAAACGTCTCTTTTCTGGTTGACTGAATCACTTGAGACAACTCCGTTTTCGTTGACTTGATCAATTCGATGATATCCAGATTTGTCGGTTGTTCCTTCATATCCCTCCCATCTTATCACATTCATTCGAGCGGCGGCGCTTCATCGTCCGGCAACGACGGAGCCTCGTCCGGTGCGGGGGCATCTCCGTCCAACAGGCCTTCCTGGTTCCTAAATGCGGCAATGACCTTCTCGCGGATTTCTCGCATGACGCTCGGACGTTCCTTGAGCGCGGCTTTGGCGTTCTCGCGTCCCAAGCCCAATTTTTCCCCTTCGTACGTATACGAATTCCCGGAACGCTTGATCACGCCATACTCCTGGCCCGTGTCGAGCACGTCCCCGGAAAGCGAGATGCCCTCATTATACATGATGTCGAACTCGCAGGTGCGGAACGGAGCCGCGACCTTGTTCTTCACGATCTTCGTCTTTACGCGGTTGCCGATGATGCGTTCGCCCTGCTTGATCTGCGCGCTCCGGCGAACCTCCACGCGAAGCGAAGCGTAGAACTTAAGCGCCACACCGCCGGTCGTGGTTTCCGGATTCCCGTATACCACGCCGATCTTGAGGCGCGTCTGGTTGATAAAGACGACCACGGTCTTCGTCTTACTGACGATGGCCGTGAGCTTGCGGAGCGCCTGGCTCATGAGCCGCGCCTGCAGTCCCATGTGGCTGTCCCCCATCTCGCCTTCGATTTCCGCCTTTGGCGTTAAAGCCGCGACCGAGTCAATGACGATGACGTCTATGGCGTTCGACCGCACTAATGTCTCCACGATGTCGAGCGCCTGCTCCCCGGTGTCCGGCTGGGAGATTAAGAGATCGTCCACGTTCACGCCGATCTTCCTGGCGTAGTCCGGATCAAGCGCGTGCTCCGCGTCCACGAACGCGGCCAGACCGCCGAGCTTCTGAACCTCCGCGATGATATGTTGAGCCAATGTCGTTTTTCCCGACGCTTCCGGTCCGTAAATTTCCACGATGCGTCCGCGCGGAACGCCCAGGATGCCGAGCGCGAGATCGAGCGACAAACAGCCCGTGGGAATCACGTCCACGCTGGTGCGTTTGGCCTCGCCGAAACGCATGATCGCGCCCTCGCCGAAGCGATCTTTGATCTGGTCAATGGCCTCCTGCGCGGCCTGATGCCGCGGGTCGGTTGTTGTCTTTTTTGTCATATATCATTTTCATTTATCTTACGAGTAATATAGCACGCTGTTCTATATTTGTTCTAGTCCTCAACACCTTATCACATCGTAAAAACAACGTGTATGGGGATAAGTGAACGCGGTCCCGGGAGAGAGGGCCGGGACCGCGTCGAGGAAAAATGAACCACCCGTTCATCTATGGTACGAGAGCGAGATAACCGTTGTAGTACGGCGCACCCGAGGGGTTCGGCGTAAACGTGTATGCGATATCCGCGCCATTCAGCGTGAGCGTGAGCGTTCCAACGGGCGCATCGCACCCGCCGGATGTACAGGAATGATCGCCCCAGTACGACCCGTCGGGCAAGTTGATCTGGAACTCGAACGTTCGCGAACCGGAAGGAACCGGGAGCTCGCACTCGAGAACCGCGTCATTCGGATTCGCATCCGCGCATTCCGCCACCGCGTCCCAGCCGCGAACGGATCCGTCCGGATTCGTCCACCATGCCATGAGCACGATATCGCCGGTCACGGGCCCTTCGTATCGAAGGACGATTGAG
This sequence comes from uncultured Gammaproteobacteria bacterium, assembly GCA_964392485.1. Taxonomy (GTDB): domain Bacteria; phylum Patescibacteriota; class Patescibacteriia; order 2-12-FULL-60-25; family 2-12-FULL-60-25; genus 2-12-FULL-60-25. Next base: position 6,525 of record CAYMPS010000013.1, read on the forward strand.
TCATCCATGGGATCGGGTTCCGGAAGAGGATCCGGAATCGGCGGCGCGGGATCGGGTTCCGGTTCGACCGGATCAGGAACTGGATCGGGCTCGGGATCCGGACATTCACATGCACTGAATCCGGAAGCGTCCGAAAGGCACACGTGAATCCCGGAAACGCCGGAGCCGCAATCGCAGCTCAATTGCGCATTCGGGACGCAGACCGGATCAGGAACAGGATCAGGTTCCGGTTCGGGATCAGGTTCCGGTTCGACCGGATCGGGTTCCGGTTCGGGCTCGGGATCCGGACACTGGCAGTCTTCGTAGGCGGACCCGTCCGAAAGACAGGTTTGCGTTCCGATGGTGCCGGAGCCGCAGTCGCAATCCGCGAAGGATCCGGGCGAGCAGAACGGTTCCGGCTCCGGCTGATCGTCACCGCCCCCGCACGTTCCCCCGTCCTCGCAGGACGGGAGCGCCGGGCAGGACACGATGTCCGTTCGGCCGAACACACGGCCTTCGCGCGGACCCGCAACCGCATCGAGTACGCTCTGAGGAATCGTAACGATGCGATCCCATTGGAATCCCAGCCCCTCAAAAATTTCTCCGGACTGGATGGGGAGACGCGTCTCTTGCCACGTGACGATTGACACCTCGGTCTCCGCATCGCCTTTCACGAGCGTACCGGGTCGGAGGCGTCGATCAGGTTCGGGATTATACGTGCACTCGCGCCACACGGCGCCCGTGTAACTCGGATTGATATCCTCGGCGGTAAAGCCCCACGAAACCAGTGCTTCCCAGCGGATAAAATCGTATCGCGCGCCCGTGCTGCCGTATGCGACCACGATCGTATTCGTAAACGGACGCCGGTACAGGTACGCCTCGCCGAGCGATGAAACGGGCGGAGCCTCAAAGAAGCATCCGATCTCATCATTCCTCGCGCGTACGGCGAGATCCGTGTTGTAGCGATCGGCGGCGATGACATCCTGCGTGAGACGAGCGATATCCGTATCGTTTACCACGATCCAGTAGACACCGCCCTCATCGAGCAGGAGCGAGCCGGACGGATGGCGGAGCACGTTCGCATCCGTAAACGCGACGGGATCCGCATGGCCTTCCACGAATTCGATCGGATCAAGCCACGTATGGTGGTGCTTGTTTCCCGAATCATCCGCGGTAAATTCCGATGCCCAGTCATACCCTCTCACGAAGGGAGCAAGGTCCGATCTCGTATAGGAAAGCGCGTTGAACCGTCCGAGGCGTACGCCGAAGTGCGTATGATGCCAGTCCGTGCCGGTCGATGCGCCGTGCCAGTAGTGAGCCACGCGGCCGATGTACTGGCCGCGGTGAACGATCGCACCGACGCGCGGACTGCCGCTCCGGCTCAAAGGATCGTACGTACCGCTTTGGCACTGAACGTGCCCTATGAGCGTCGTAACGGCCTGGCCGCTCAGCATCATGTGCTCCAGCACGATCGCACAGCCGAGGTTGTTCGCGCTCGAACCGCTGTCTGATCCGAAATAGCTGAATTGAACATCCGTTGAAATGCGTACGATTCCATCCGCGGGCGCAACCACAACCATGTCGTATGGCGTGAGCCACACGTTCGTATCGGCGCCGAGGTGATACTTGTTCGGGAAGGCCTCGTTGTAATCACCGAAGCCGAAACCGAACGACGTTCTGTCCAGGCCCTCAACGGGAAACTGGAACCGATTGGCGTACGGAATTCCCGTACGCGGGTCCACGACGACCGGTGAATCATCACCGCCCCCGCGACCCTCTTCGCGCGCAGGCGTTTGATCCGCCTGCTCATCCTGTTCTCGCGGGATCTCATTGTCCCACGAGACGCTGCACCCGCCGAACACCATGAACGCGAGCGCGACCAACACCATCCGAATGAACGTCAACATGACGTATTCTCCTTTTCCTTATGACTAAGGATATTGTGAAAGAACGGTTCCCCGTTCCGGGTTGCTGTTCGCTACTAGTTACGGACAGCACGAGGGAACGCGGCACGGAAAGAAATCTCAGAACGTTCGCGTCTCGACGGTTAAATGTCCGCATGTTGTTTCCAACGAGACATTTCCGATCAACTTTTAGCATTTGGCTTTTAGCCAACGAAACGATCAGTATTGGGAGCTAAACGCCCCCGCCGTTTGCGGGGCAAGCCAAACGCTAAATGCCCAACGCATACCTCCCAAAGAAATCGAGCTCTGACAGCCGGCCGCAAACGGCTCACGACCGGCTGCCTCGCCCGTACGTATCGCGATACACTGCCTTCGGGTTACTCCCTCCGCTTCGTCGATTGGAGAGAGTCCCTTGAAGGCCTACGCAATCCTTCATCGGGCCATGGCGTTCTCCGTTCCCCCTTCCTCCCCCGACAACATCGGGGCGGATGCATGCATCAGATGCGGCGTCGTGCACCGCGCCGTGCAATGCCGAAGATCGTTGAACCTCATGAGTTGCGCACCGCCCGCCTTGCTTCTTTTTTTTCGCAAGCGGCGCATGCGTGGCGTGGACATGCCCGAGATCACATTCCCCCTTGAAAAAAACACAGTGACGGAAGAGGCGGGACGACCGTCCCTCCCGTGGTGTCAGAGTCCGATATTTCGATCGGACGCGCATCGGCACCACCCGTACGCGCCACCCGTGTTTCGTGACCTCGCGAGCCATCCCCCGCGATCGGTTGCGTATCCATGCTTTTGTAAGGTGCGATCAACGTTCGTTCGTCGTTAACGAATTCACGATGAATCACCCTTACATCGTACGATGTACAAAAATGCGGTCAAATTTTTTGTCAGAACGTTCTGACAACAAAACGCGTTGTCTTTTTTTTAAAAATGTTCACGCGTCTCAATGACAGGATGCACCGCGATAACGTACTTATTTTTCGTTCCTTTTTTACAAAAATAAATTTTTTTTCAAAAAACGTCTGTATAAAAAATAATGTCAGCACGGTCTGACAAACGATCCGATAACCGTGGGTTTTTTCGCATTCTCCACATCTCTTTGTGGATAATCCTTATTCTTCGCTGTACGAAGCCTCCAAAAAGCATAGAGGAGAACGTACATGAGGAGTAATCCACACGTCGGAAGATGATACGTTATTTTCAAAAATGGAAATTCATTCGCAACGTTTGCGATAACGAGCATTGCGCGAAGCGAACCGATCGCCGGCAAAACGGTCTGCGATAGCAGATCTCCAAACACGACGGCAACCGCTCCCCACGCCATGGCGAATCCAACGAGCGGGATTGCAACGAGGTTCGTTACGAGTCCGGCGAGCGAAACTTCTTCGAACGCCCAGAGCAAATACGGAGCCGTCACGAATGTGGCGGCCGTTGTTGTCGCAACGATCTCACGAAGGCTCACGACGTTCGGAACCCAACGAATCATCTTCGTGATCGGCTCGGTCCACGCGATGAGCCCCCACGTGGCGAGGAATGACAATGCGAATCCCGCGTCGAACGCGAGTGCCCACGGATCGAACAGGATCATGGCGGTTCCGGCGAGGAGCAGGAGGTGCGTAACGTTCGGTTTGCGACCAAAGACGCGCGCGAGGATGGCGAGCCACCCCATAATGGCCGCGCGAACCACGGACGCCTCCGCGCCAACGAAGAGCGTGAAGAGGAGGATGCCCGCGCCTGAAAGAACGATGGCGCTTTTTCGACGATATCCGAGGAAGAGGAGGAACGGGACGAACAAACTCACGACCAGGATGATGTTCGATCCGGAAACCGCGATGAGGTGCGTCATGCCCGCGAAGCGAAACGCCTCGTTCGCTTGCGCGGATAAACCCCGCTCCCCGTACAGGATGCCCGCGAGGAGCGCGCCCTCATCTCCCGGGAGGATGTTGTTGATGCGCTGTGACATGCGTTCGCGCCACTTCGCGAGGATTGCCATCACGTCCCACGGTTTGGCATATGCCAAATTCTTAATGGACGTTGATCCTTTACAAGTATAAAAAATCCCCTTCCGCGCATCCCACAGCTGATAGCGCATCTCGCTCTTCTCATTTTTTTCCAATCGACAGGTAACGCGCCATTCCTCCCCCACCCCGATCCACCTGCCCTGGGAAGAAAACGAGACGTATGATCGCGAATGAACCGATCCGCCGTTCGCCGATCTGACGTCGAGCACCGCATTGTACGAACGCACGCTCCTGACCCTCCCGATCATTTCGACCGTATCCCCCTTCATCCGCCCGAGATCGTCCGCATCATTCGGCAGTGTCGCATCAAACCGCCACAGCCCGATGGCGCAGGCGACAATGACCAGCGCCGCGATCCGATGCGGGATCAAACAGCCGACCACGAAGATCACCAGCGGAATCCAAATCATGATCGGCTCAAGCGGCGTTACGGCGTGCAATAGAACCCCGACCAGGAATCCGAATGACCCCCAGGCGATGTATGTCTGAAGCGAATAGGACCGTTTCGAAGCCATATACCATTCAGTACCACAGGTCTGAAACGAAAAGTGTCCACAGAAAATTTCGCTTTCTTGACGGAATTTCGCGGTCCCGCTAGTCTGCCTGCCATTCGTACCTTTCACCTTCAGAGGTTCCACGTGCGAAAACGCGACATTCCAAAACACCTGTTCAACATCCATGTGCGGCTCCTGCTTCTTCAGCTCCTGTTGTTCACCCTGCTCGAAATCACGCATGATGATCATGTGCTTTACATCGCGTCCGAAGGACTGATGGTCTTTTTGGGCCTCCTCCTGTTCCCGTTTATCGCGAGCAGAAACATTCGCGCGCGGGGGGAAGCGTTTCAGCAATACACGTCGCCCGGAAGCGAACTCATACAAATGGGCGCGTGCGGATTCCTTCTTTCCATCCATTTCAACGCACATTGGTTTGCCGCTATTCCCGTTCTGTTGCTTTTCTGCGGCATCTTTCTCCTCGCCCGATACCGAACGGACGCGGTCTGAACCTCAACCTTTCTCCGACAGCCCCTCCTCATTTGAGCGAGGGGCTTCGACGTTTTAATGAAACGTTGTATTGTAGAGGCATGAAAAAACTGCCGGATTTGAATACGATCTATCGCTACCTCGCGGATAAAGAGACGGACTGGAAACTGAAAGCACTGACCGGGCTCGCTCTGCTCTACGTGCTCTGGCCCGTTGACCTCGTGCCGGACATTCCCGTGTTCGGCTGGCTTGATGATGCGGGCATGATCTTCTTAGCCGGATGGTACCTGAATCACAAGGCAAAGAAATACAAATCAAAACACCGGGACGAATAATCCGATATTTTCTTCTTACCGAGAACCCATCCCCCGGTACGGCGGTCGCGACCGCCGTACCCCCGGCCCCTTCCCTTGTCCCGCCAAAGGCGGACGGGCAGGGAAGGGGAGCTCTTACTGAGAGGTTGTCTCATTATGAGAAGCGAAGCCTCCCCTGATAAGGAGGTTTGGAGGGGTTCTCGGTAAAAGAACCCTATTCGTTTACACCGCGAGCGTCACCAGCTTCCCTTTCACGTAGATGATCTTTTTCGGTTCCTTGCCTTCGAGGTATTGCTGAACCTTTTCCGATGTCAGCGCTTTTTCCTTTGCTTCTTCTTCCGAGATATCCGTCGAGACTTGGATGCGGTCACGGACTTTGCCGTTCACCTGGATCACGAGCTCGAATGTTGATGCAACGATCTTTGATGCGTCAAATGACGGCCAGGACGAAACGTGGATGGATCCTTCATGCCCGGTCTTCTCCCAAAGTTCTTCCGCAAGATGCGGAGCGAACGGCGCGAGAATCTTTAAATACCCTTCCTTCATTTCCTCCGGAACACCCCCCGCGTCCTGAAACGCGTTCGCGAGGATCATGAGCTGGGAAACGGCCGTGTTGAATCCGAGGGAGTCGATGTCTTCCGAGACCTTTTTGACGGATTGGTGGTAGATGGTCTCAAGGTCAGCGGCTGGCGGCTGGCGGCTGGCGGCTGGCGGCTCAAACAGTCGCCATATTTTATCCAAGAACCGCTTCACGCCTTCGATGCCGTTCGTGTCCCAGGGCACCGGCTGATCGAACGGCCCCATGAACATCTCGTACACGCGAAACACGTCCGCGCCGTACCGGTTCACAACCTCATCCGGATTTACCACGTTGCCTTTTGATTTCGACATCTTTTCTCCGCCTTCGGCCATGATGAGTCCGTGCGAACGGCGAACGGCGTACGGTTCGGATCCGCACGCATGAGGAATGTGCCCGATGTCCCACAGAACCTTGTGCCAAAATCGGGAATACAGGAGGTGGAGCGTGGTGTGCTCCATACCGCCATTGTAGAGGTCCACGGGCATCCAGTGCTTGAGCGACGCCTCGGATGCAAATCGTTCGCTGTTGTGCGGATCGCAGTAGCGCAGGAAGTACCAGGAAGATCCGGCCCAATTCGGCATGGTGTCCGTTTCACGCTCCGCGCGGCCGCCGCACTTCGGACAGTCGACCTCCACCCAGTTTCGAATCTTCGCGAGCGGCGACTCGCCCGTGTCCGTGGGTTCATAGGAATCGACGTCAGGCAAGAGAACCGGAAGCCGGTCTTCGGGCACCGGAACGTGGCCGCATGATGGACAGTGGATGATCGGGATGGGTTCGCCCCAGTATCGCTGTCGGCTGAACACCCAGTCGCGGAGTTTATAGTTTACGGAAAGCTTCCCGAGACCTTTTTCTTCGAGCCAAGAGATAATCTTCTCCTTCGCTTCCGCCGTCGGGAGTCCGTCCAAAAAATCGGAATGTATGTTGATCCCCTCTCCCGAATAGACGTCCCTATTCGCATCCTCCATACGCGGCTCCCAAATCGGAAACTCGGAGCACGTCATGACCTCATCATTCAGTTCCTTGCGATCAAGCCAGATGGGCTCATGCTTCGCGAGCTCCGCATCGATCACGGGTTCCCTGTTCAGACTCTTAAGTTCAAAGAGGATGGCTGTGGCGCATGCAATGCGATTCTCGCCCTTATGCGCCGCGTAGTACTCGGAACAAACCGGACCGCCCAAAACACGCTTCACCTCGAGGTCCGTGTACCCGGTTTCTTCCCGGACTTCGCGCATGGCCGCCTTCACGACGTCTTCGCCCTCTTCCACGCCGCCCAGAACGAACGTCGTCCACGGGTGCTCTTTCCACTTAAGAGCCATATACTGATCCGTCTTCGGATCGCGAATGATGGCGTGGACTGTCTGGCGCGGAACCGTTGGCTTGCCCTCCACCGGCGGATTTGATCGATCGATGATGTGCGGCGCAACAACGTCCTTGATCGGCAGACCGTACTTTTTGGCGAATGCAAAGTCGCGCTCATCATGCGCGGGCACGGCCATGATCGCGCCGGTGCCGTACCCCATGAGCACGTAATCCGCCACGAACACAGGGAGTTTTTCGCCATTCACGGGATTCATCGCCAACACGCCTTCCACGCGCACGCCGGTCTTTTCCTTCTCTTCCGATCCGCGCTCAATGTCCGTCTTCTTCATCGACTCCTCGCGGTACTTCTTTATTTCGCCGAGGTTCGTAACCTTGCCGTCGTCCATCCATTTACTCACGAGTTCGTGTTCCGGCGCGAACACCATGTACGTGGCGCCGAAGAGCGTATCCGGACGCGTAGTGAATACGGTAACGAGGTCGCCGGTGGTCATGGTAAACGTGACGTCCGCTCCCTCGCTTCGTCCGATCCAATCCTCCTGCTGTTTTTTGATCTTATGGAGGTAATCGACCGTATTCAAATCTTTTAACAGACGCTCCGCGTATTTTGTGATGCGAATCATCCACTGTTCCTTTTCGCGTTTTTCGACTTCATGCCCGCACCGCTCGCACACGCCGCCCTGCGCCTCTTCGTTCGCAAGGCCGATCTTGCAGGAAGGGCACCAATTGATGGTGGTCTTTGCCTTGTAGGCCATCCGTTCTCGGTTGTCGGCTGTCGGTTGTCGGTTGTCGGATTCTTTCACCGCGCCATGCGCCCCGCGCCCCGCGTCCGGTACCGGAGCATTGGGATCATCCACATACACGGCGCGTCCTTGCTTCTCGTCGAACCGACTCTTGAAGAACTGCAGAAACATCCACTGCGTCCACTTGTAGTATTCCGGATCCGTGGTGTTGATCTCGCGCGACCAATCGAATCCCAAACCGAGCATCTTCAACTGACGCTTGTAGTTCGCAACGTTCCTCTCCGTCGCGTCATGCGGCTTGATCTTGTTCTTAATCGCAAAGTTTTCCGTGGGCAGTCCGAAGGCGTCCCAACCGATGGGGTAGAGCACGTTTTTGCCCTCCATGCGCCGCTTTCGACAAACCGCGTCGATGGCCGTGTACGATCGCGGGTGCCCCACGTGAAGACCGGCGCCCGAAGGGTACGGGAACTCAATGAGGCCGTAGAACTTATCGGTTCCATCCTCGTTCGCATGGCAGACTCCCTGATCCTCCCAGGCGTTTTGCCATTTGGACTCATAATCCGCGAATGATCGCTGTGATGCCATAGTACGAGAGAGCGTACCAAGCCTCGGAGGGGAAGGCAACGGGTGATATATCTTCAGACGCGTTAAGTAAATGACGATCAACCAAGCATCACTTCAACCGGCAATTCAGCAACCTTCCGATATTGCTCCTCACCTTTCTCTTTTAAAAATATATTAAATTTATAAACACCGCTTTCTATTACTTTCAATCCAATGTTTCTGTTTCTTACTCTTAGCCTCTTATTATTACTTTGCACATGTGTTTCATATTCCTGTAAAAGCTTCCCGTCTGGAGCTTTTATTTCAATTTTATATTCACCCTCGATAACATTGGCTACATCTTCAGTACACAAAAAGGTTACGATCTCTAAATTAAAAGGAATATATATACCTTTTTTTAATGAAAGTTTATCTGGCTTTCCCTTTAAAGATAAATTCAATTGTTCTATGGCATTGGTTATGCTTACATTATTCGTCTCTTGATCGAGAATTGATTTCTCGCAAAGAATTGACCAGACGTGTTTAATCATATTTTTAATCAATTAGTTGTAAAGCCCAATCCACTCGTTTTAGTATTAACAGTTACGATTCTTGATTCTTGCGCTAACTCAAATTCATTCGCAAAAAATACATTTTTTGTTTCAGAATCATGACCTGAATTATTTGAGTTTTGTTTAAAATCTACCTCCAAATGAACCTCACATGCTCGCGCAACCTTGTTTAAAAAACTAATGCTTGGTAAATAGTTGCCACTTTCAATCCTTGCGATACTTGATTGTTGTGTTCCTACAATTTCCGCCAACCTTTTTTGAGTAAAACATTTTTTTAAACGAAGTTTAATTATTTTATTTGAAATTTCAAAAGCAGTATCTTCATCACTAACAAAGATACTTTCTTTTTTAGAGATATCATTTTTTTTACGATACTCACTCAATGTATGATATTTCATATATTATCGATTATCCACTTCATTCGCTCTTTTGCTAATTTAATATCGCTACGATCAATTTTTTGCTTCTTCTTATTGATGGCATGCACGGCCCAGTGCCTTCCACGATGTTGGCCGAAAAAAATTCTATATTCGCATCCTAAACACTTACGAATATTTAGTTTGTATATTCCATCTATCTTTTCAATAATTCCATCCTTTCCAAGAAGCCACCAATTATCTTCTTCTAAAAGACCTAGCTTTTTGAGAATCCGATCCCCTGCCGCTTCCGTTACGGAGCAGAGAAAAGCGTCCACATATTCCGTGATAACAACCTCCATAATAATTTTGATTTCATAACATAACAATTTTGTTATGTTTTCTAATTTTTGTCAATAGCTGTAAAATTAGCTCTATTAAGCGATTTTACCTCCACCCCGTCCGTTTTGCGGAAACCGATGCGGTCCGGGGCGTCGTCCGCGGTGACGCCGAATTGCCTGCCAAGCATGATGGCGCGGTCGCCGTGACAGTCCTTGATCTGATCGATTGCGCGGGAAGCGAGGTTTACGCGAGAAGAAACGGGTGCGTGGTACGTCGTTCGTGGTGCGTGGTCCTCAAATTCAAATCTCCCCTGGCCGCTCGGTTCTCCGAACGCCGTGAACGTCACGGCGAGGAATCGCACGGTCGTCCGGCCGTCCCATGAATCATGAAGGAGCCGAACCGCAGAACGCACGAGCGTAAACGAATCATTCGTCGCCTCCTCAAGATGCAGAGAGCGGTGGTCGCTCCCCTGGTAAAAACTTCCCCGTGCTTCATCGTCGAACCCGATCGACACGACGACCATGCGCGCAAAGAGATCCTGCTGCCGCAGACGGCGCGCCGCTCGTTCGGCAAGCTTCGTGAGGATCGGGACAATCCTCCCCTCGCGCGACGCCCGGCGGGGAATGCAGTATGAGTGGCCGACGGATTTAGGCCTCGGAGGAACGGACACCACGCTCTCCACATCGTATAGATTTAATTTCGCCCAAAGCAGATAACCCATCTTTCCGAATGCATGCATAAGATTGGAAACGGGTGCATGCCGAAGCTCGAGCGGCGTACGGATGCCCAGCGCCTCAATGCGCCGCCGCATGCGCCGTCCGATGCCGCAGATGTCTTCGAGGTCCATCCCCGCGAGGATGCGATCGAGGTTCTCCGGCGTGATGATGGTAAGGCCGGACGGTTTTTGGATGTCCGATCCGAGCTTTGCCAAAAAACGCGTTGGCGCTATGCCGATGGAACAGCGCAGCCACTCCCCGACTTCCTCATAGATACGCCGACGGACGCGTGAAAGCGCCCATGCGGCTTCGGCCGCATCGCGGTACCAGCCCGTGAGATCAAGGAATGCCTCGTCAATGGAATGGTGCTCCACGCAATCCGTGACTTCATGGAAAATGGAGAAGATGCGGGAAGTGGTCGAACGGTATTTGGCAGGCTCGTTCTCCACAAAGACCGCGTCCGGAATCAGACGCTTTGCATCATTCATGCTCATCCCCACCTTCATACCGCGTTCCTTCGCCTCGATGGATGCGGCGATTACGCACCCGTGAGGATGCAGGTAGGCGCAGACACCGAGCGGCCGCCCGCGCAAAAACGGATTCGCCTGCTGTTCCACGGACGCGAAGTAGGAATTCATGTCGATGTGGGCAATGAGCTTCGTTGCGTGGGACGACGCCATGTCGGTCGTAGGGGCACGCCGGTGGCGTGCCCCGATTAGGTAATCTGTTGCATCACCGGGGCA
>CAYMPS010000014.1:0-1660 GCA_964392485.1 uncultured Gammaproteobacteria bacterium
CCGTCTTATCCGCGATATCGAAATCATGCGCCCCTACAGGTGCCATGACCGTCTTGTCCATCATTTCGGCACCATTCACCATATCCGGTGTAAACGTATACGGTCCCTCCGAATGGTTCGCATCCTTTTGGATGTGCATAATCATGTGGATGTGATCCGGCATAACAACCCATGCATCAATGTCTGTATTTGGACGTATTAACGGTGTTTTCAATAATTCATCGCGTGCGATCCGTCCCAATCCGTTCAATTCCATTTTTTGATCCCGAATGCGGCCGAATAATCGTTTTCGATCCTGGGTGCATATCGTTACAAAATAATACCCCGCGGATGCGTAATCATATCCAAGTAGACGAACGGAGTGGCGGCCGTGGATTTTGGGGCCGTATTTTGTCGTTTCTGTCATTATTCATTCCGTCTCATGAATCGGAAACGAAGTCAACCAATAAAAAAATTGCTCTACAGAGCGAACGATTTATCAAAATCCACAACCGTTAATCCGCAATGCCTGTCCGCCGCAGGCGGGCGCATTGCGAAATGTTTTCTAACTCTCCCTCCGGTGTATCAAACTCTTCCTCTTCCGTTCGCCGGAGAATTTGATGGCGGCGTAGGCGCTTAAGAGCGCGGTGATCGGGACGGTGAAGACGAGGCCGATCGTGGCCGTGAGGGAACGGACGACTTCTTCACTCACGCCTTCGAAGTTCAAAAATTTGAGCCAGCTCGCGTCGTACTGGGTGTAGAGGAGCAGGGTGGAGAGCGACGCGCCCACGTAGGCGAAGATGAGCGTGTTGGCCATGGCCGCCATGTGGTCGCGGCCAACGACCATGCCGGATCCGAACAGGTCTCTGAACCGCGCGTCGGGTCTGTTTTTGCGCACTTCTTCAACACCGGAAGCGATCGACACGGCCACGTCCTGGATCACGCCCATGGATGCGATGATGATGCCGGCGAAGAGCAGTCCGCTGGGTTTGAGCAGGGGATTCTGCGAGAAGAACAGCCGATCCTCCTCTGTGCCGAGTCCGGAAAGGTTGGCCCAGTTCGCAAAGATCACGGAGATGATGTAGGCGACGAGCACGCCTCCCATGGTGCCGATGGCCGTGACGTAAGCCTTCTTATTCCATCCGATCGAAAGCCCGGTGGAGAGGAACGTGAGGACGCCCGCCAGGAGCATGGCGATCGGAACCGGATTGTTGCCGCGCAGGAAAGCCGGGATCAGGACCCACCCGATGATGAGAATCGACAGGATAATGGACAGCGCCACCTTGAGCCCCTGCCAGCCGGCTAAAACGACCAGTGTGAGCACGAAAAAGAGCACCAGGGCATACATGGGGCCTCGGCGGTCAAAACCCTCCAGGAAGATCATTGGCTCGCCTTCCGCATCCATTTGGATGAACACGACGAGCTTGTCTCCGGGCTGAGGCTTGATCTGGTACGGATTCGATTCTACGTCGCTTGAGATCGTGATTTGTTTTCCTTTGAACTCGCCGCTTCGTATCTCGATATCGTAGAACTGTTTGAGCACGCCGAGTTGATCCGTTCCCTCGGCGTCCAGATGCGTTTCGATGAGCCGCGCGGAAGCGTACGCGCCCTGTTGGCGCTCCAGGTTGTTGGGAGCCGAAGAGTCGTAGACGGTTTGGTCAGGGATTGGCGGCTGGCTTTC
>CAYMPS010000014.1:1760-14457 GCA_964392485.1 uncultured Gammaproteobacteria bacterium
TCGTCCTGAGCGAAAACCGGGAACGCAAAAACGACCGCCAGAAGAGCGGCAAACACGATCGATCCCATCCGAACCCATTTCATGTTCAATACGTTAGCGGATGGGAAGGGGGAGGGGAAGGGGAGGCGGTGTTGACGAGTTGGTTGGTTGGCTCGTTGGCTGGTTTTTCAATTACTTACGTCGGGAATAGAAACGAGCTAACGAGTCAACCAGTCAACTATTTTTAGATAACCAATAACGCTCCTCCCACGATGAGAAGCGTCCCGACAATTTTTTTGGCGAGGATGCGAGGCGTCATGCGTTCGTGCAGGAACTTGGGCCAGAACACGGAGAGGACCGTGGCCGTGACGAATACGATGAGCGGCTTCGTGTGCAAGATGGCCGTGACGAGCGATACCGGTCCCAGGCTGATGGCAATCATGAGGGAGAGACAGCCGAGGGCATCGAAGATGTCCGTTACGATCAGATATTCGACGCCGTGCTGAAAATGTTTCTTCGAATGGATTTTGATGTGGCTCCAATGTTCAATCAGGAGCGGCGTGGCCACGATCATGCATCCGAGTCCGATCCAGAAGAGGAGCGGCCAGATCGTGACTTGGTCCGTTTGGTATTTGATGAGCACGGATCGAATCGCGGACGTCCCCGCTACGCACAACGCCAGGAGTGCGGCACGGTCAAATGTGATGTGGTGCCTGAGATGCTTAGCACTGATCGTGATGGCGCCGATGACGATCAGGGCGATGCCGATGTAGATGAGGAGGGTAAAGCGCTCTCCGAGGAACACGGCACCCAAAAGGAGCGTGAAGAGCGGAGCCGTGGAGAAAATGGGAACGACCTTGGAGACGTCGGCTCTTCGGATGGAGGCGTAATAGAAGTAGATGCCCGTACTTAACACGGCTCCGGTGATCAGGGATATCCAGACGAGGGGTTCCGGAATAGCGATACTCGCACCCGAAAGGAACGCTGCGATTGCGAAGACGGTAAAGAGCGTGTAGCTCTTCACGACGATCGCAACAATCGGATCGCGGCATTCGTGTCCGATGATGTGCTTGTCAAAAATATTTACAACCGTCCAAATGAATCCGGCGAGGAGCGTAAAGAAAATCCAGGTCATGGATACATTGTAGCAGGTAGGTGGTTTTGTGCGTAACGATGTTCACAATTTAAAAACGTCCATGTTGCGTAGGGGCGGGGTGCCCCCGCCCCCGGAAAGATGCGATGTCTCTAAAGGGGCGCGGGCACCGCGCCCCTACGGCGACCAAATTGTCCACGTCGGCATGATGGTCCATCAAAACGTAGGGGCGCAATTTATTGCGCCCCCGGAAAGATGCGATGTCATTTCCCCGCGTCGGGTACGTGATGCCACTTGTTGGAGGCGAGTTTGCGTGTTGGCGCGTTCAACTCGTCAACACGTTAATACGGAAACTCGCCAACAACCCATGCGGTTGACAGATGTTAATTGACATTTTTATCGTATTTTGCTATTATTTCCGAACTTCATTCTTAATCGAAAACAATTATGTTGTTTGACGACGAAGTGCAGCAGCCGACAGATGCTCCTGCAGAAGAGACGGCAACTGAAGAAGCCCCAGCAGAAGCTCCGGCAGAAGCCCCGGCCGAAGGTGAAGAAGCGCCTGCGGAAGGTGGAGATGAAGCAGCTGCATAATTCACGATTAAGTGAATGCAAAAAGAACGGATGTATTTCCGCTCTTTTTGATTATCCACAGGTCCTAAAAAGCCCTATTGACGAACGTTTGTGGAATTTATAGCATTTTGTCGTTAACTCAATAATGCGCACTGCGCAGACGAATATGTTGTTTGATGACGACATGAACGATCCTTTAGAAGAAGAGGTGGACGTAGACCTCGGAGAAGAAGTCGAGGATGTGCCGGTAGAGGAAGACTTAGACGACGAGGACGAAGGGACCGACGATGACGACATTTAGTTGATGCCCTACGCAGGTGCTATCGAATGGAAAAGCGGGATTAATCCCGCTTTTCGTATTCCTGCGATGCGATTAAGATGATGCGCTCATCGAACCCGCCGCGTTCCCGCAGACGTTTCTTCCTGATACGCAGAAGTTCTTCCTTCTCGATGGCCTTAAACCGGCAGATGGCGTAGAGGACCTCCGTGATGTCCGCGAGCTCCTTGAGGGATTCCTTCTCAATGAATTCGTCGACTTCCTCGCGCAGTTTGTTTTTGAGCTTGCTCCAGTACTCCTCGTCGTCCACAGCGAACCGCGATTCTTCGGCTTCTCCTATCGCGCGGATCCGCTCCGGGATCTTATCCCGCACGAGCTTATTGTAGGTGACCATTTTCGGCATAGCTCTCTAATCATGCCTTATATGCGGGCAGTTTAACAGCCGCATCCGGGTGGAGGACGGTTCCGCGTGCTATCATGTCATTTGAACGTTGCATCAACTATGCACCCACGATCCGTCGATCTGCGCAGTTACCTGTTGCATAATATCAACGTAGTAATCCGTTTTCTCATTATTTCGGATATTTTGATCATCGGCGCGGCGGGCATGCTCGCGCCGATCTTCGCGATTTTCATCAAGGACTTCATCCAGGGAGGAAACGCAATCGTGGCCGGCATGGCGGCCGCCATCTACTTGATTACGAAAAGCGTCTTTCAGATTCCGATTGCGGCTGTCATCGACAGCATTCGCGGAGAAAAGGATGACTATTGGTTCATGGTCGTCTTCTCCGTTCTCATGGGGTTCGTGCCCCTGCTCTATCTCGTTATTGATCAGCCGTGGCAGCTCTACATCGTGCAGTTTTTGCTGGGTATCTTTACGGCCATGACGTACCCGAGCTTCATGGCAATTTTTACCAGACACATCGACAAACGCAAGGAAGCCACGGAATGGGGTGTGTACTTTACGCTCACGGATTTAAGCAGCGCCGGGCTCGCGGCTATTGGCGGCGTGATCGCCGGCACGATGGGATTTCACGTTCTCATCTGCATCGTCGTTTCCATTTCCGTGCTGGGTGGCTTGATGCTCATTCCGATCAAGCCATACATCCGGATGAAGTGATCCATATTACAGAATCGTCACGAAAGGCGGTTTCGTTTGCGGTTCTCATACCTCGCAAATCAAATCAAAAAGCCGTCTCTGCGACGACTTTTTGCCGGCCTGCCACCCAAAGCCCCCGGCGAATGCCGGGGGCGTAGGGTGGTCGGGCTGGCGGGACTCGAACCCGCGACCTCCACGACCCGAACGTGGCGCGCTAGCCAACTGCGCTACAGCCCGTTAATGATCCATGAAATGGCATTAACGCGCGCTAGCGTATCAGTATTCGGTTTTCCTGACAAGCGACGGATGCATCCACGATGGCATCCTGTGCACACCCCCTTTCACTATGCTCGAAGCCGGCATGATACCGTTTACCCATATGAAGCCATTTACGGAAAAGCGTCCATGGGGTGATTTTCGACAATTCCTCCTTAACCAAAAAGCGACCGTGAAAATTCTCACGATACGTCCCGGTCAGGAGTTCAGCCTGCAGCGCCACAAAAAACGGACGGAGTTTTGGAGGGTACTCTCCGGAATTCCTCGGATTACGATCGGTCGTAAAACGCATAAAGCGAAAGACGGGGATGAATTCGTTATTCCTCGCGGGGAGATCCACCGTATCGGTGCGGGGCGAACGACGGTAAAAATACTTGAGATCTCAACAGGAAATTTCGATGAACATGATAACGTGCGGCTCGAAGACCGCTATGGCCGTATGAAAACGTAAGCTCACCGCAACGCATGGTATCCATAAAAGATGAAGGAATCATCCTGAAATCAACGGACCTCTTGTTTGAACGTGAGGGGGTTTTGAATCCCGGCTGTATCGAAGTTGATGGAATCGTTCACATGTTCTATCGGGCGGTTCGGCCCGGGAATATTTCCACCATCGGGTACTGTCAGTTGAAAGACAACAAGGTTATACAGCGCCTTGATCATCCGGTTCTTGCTCCGGAACACGACTATGAAAAGCACGGTTTGGAAGATCCGCGGATCGTTTTTCTTAACGGCGTCTACTATTTATTCTACACCGCGTATGACGGGAAAAATGCATTGGGGGCATATGCGACGAGCGAGGATCTGGTCCACTTCACCAAGCGCGGCATCATTACTCCCCGCATTCCCTACGAGGACGCAGTAGAGATGATCAAACGCAATACGCACCTTCATCCGCGCTATGCGTACTACGCGGATCGCATTATGCACCACATTGGTCCGGATGCATTACTTTGGGATAAAGACGTTTTCATCTTCCCCAAAATGATCAATGGTTCTTTTTGGCTCGTACACCGAATCATGCCGGGCATTCAGATTGCCACGTTTAAGGACTTCTCCGAGCTCACTCCGGAATGCTGGCACGAGTATCTGAAGACGTTTGAACGGCATATCCTGATGAATCCTCAGTATCGCTTTGAGAGTCATAAAATAGGCGGAGGTTGTCCGCCCATAGAAACGGAAGCCGGTTGGCTCTTGATCTATCATGGCGTCGGGAAGAGGTTCGTGCGCAAAAAGTACTATGCCGCAGCAGCCCTGCTTGATCGCGATGATCCGAAAAAAGTTATCGCCCGCCTTCCGTATCCGCTGTTTTCACCGTCTTCCATCTGGGAACGAAAAGGAAATGTAGACAACGTCGTTTTTCCGACGAGCGCGCTTGTTCATAATGATCGTTTGAACATCTATTACGGTGCCGCGGATTCCCGCATCGGCCTCAAGTCCGTTCAGCTCGGTAGTCTTCTCAGCGAGTTGAAACGCTACTCTGTTTGTTGATAAGGCGTTTGGCATTTGGCGGCTGGCTGTCGGCTGTCGGCGGCTGGCGATCATTTCCACGAGCTACGAGCTGCACATAGGCATTTGGCGTTTGGCATTTAGCATTTGGCTGAGATGTCCATACCATCCAGGCCAGCCGCCAGCCGCCAGCCGCCAGCCGCCAGCCGCCAGCTCTCTTGACGTATTGGTTGTTTTATGATAAAAACACGTACCGTACATTTTCATTTTTTCACGAAGTACCGGAGTACCTTTAACCCTCAAACGAGGAGGCAGAGATGCCCAGAGCCAAGAGGATTACCTCACTATATGCAACGGAAACCGAGTTGCGGAACGTGCTGTGCAAGTCGTTGACGCGAATGCAGCGCGCTTCGGCAATACATCTGGATATTTCGCTAACGCCTCACAAAGTAAGCGCGGGATCGGACGACGTTGAAGAAGATTTCGATCCGGACGCGCTCATCGTCAAATTGGTTTTTTTAGATCGACGCACGGGTCTTATATCAACTTCAAGGAGTGTTGAGATGGATGACTGTTTTAGCGTAAAACAGCTTCCAAGTGCAACGATTAATGTACAGGCGATCGCTGAATCCATGACAAGTCGAGAGGTTGACTTCGAAGATGCTATTTGGCGCCTGTTCTCCATTGTCGCCGCAAAAACAGCAACGCTTCGAGTTGAGCTGACACGTGATGGGGATCTGGTACTCTCCTTGTCATTCGGGACGTACGAATCCGAAGCCGTCATTCCGATCAAGGAGTGCGAGGAGCTCTTTGTTCCCGTTGAAGATGACGACTGATTTTTCATCCCATACTTCTAAACTGCCAAGCGCACCGCTCAAACGGTGCGCTTTTGCATGGGTCTGTGCTATCATTGTTTTTAATCACACCCCTTCGATGGAAGAGGTGTTGTCGAATAAGGTATTTGGTATTTGGCTGAGATGTCCTTATCCTCCCGGCCAGCCGCCAGTAGAAATATTGACCATTAAGCCTCAAAAGCCTATACTCACCGTCATTCGCTATGCCTGAATCAGCAGTCAAACACCTTGCCATTATCATGGACGGCAATCGCCGTTGGGCGAAGGATAGGGGACTCCCGAGCATCAAGGGACATCGGGCGGGGTACGAAACACTCAAGCGTATCGGGAATGCGTGTATGGACCGTGGGATCGAGATCCTCACGGTTTTTGCGTTTTCAACGGAGAACTGGAAGCGGGCCGAGGACGAAGTCGGCTACCTCATGGATTTGTTGGAAAAGGGTCTTCGGGACGAGCTCACGTTCTTCATGGAAAAGAAAGCGCGCATCCGCGTACTCGGCCGCCGCGAGGGGCTCCGTCCGTCCGTGCTCCGCGCCATCGAAGACGCGGAACGGGAAACCGCATCAAACACGGCGGTTACGCTCAACCTCTGTGTGAACTACGGCGGACGCATGGAAATCATCGATGCGTGCAAACAAGTCGTAAAAGACGGCGTTGCTGCGGAAGATGTCGACGAAGCCGCGATCCAGGCGCGCATGTACTGGCCGGACATGCCGGACCCGGAGCTCATCGTCCGAACGAGCGGGGAGGAGCGCCTGTCCGGGTTCCTGTTGTGGCAGTCCGCATACAGCGAATTCTACTGGTGCCAAAAGCACTGGCCGGATTTTGACGAAGGGGAGCTTGATAAGGCGATCGAAGCGTACGCCGTGAGGAAGAGGCGGTACGGGAAATAGGGTGCGTGGCGAGTGGCCGAAGGGGCTGCTTTTTTGCTATTGGCTATTGGCAGCTGGCTAACGCGGCCAGTCGCCATACGCCAGCCGCCAATATCCCATCTGCTAAAAAAAACAAAACGCCCGGCCTATCGATTGACAGGCCGGGCGTAGGGATACTTTGCGTTTCTGCCGAGCGTGTAGATGTGCGAGAGACGGTTCGGGTCCGTTACGCGATAGAGGCCCAAATCCGGGACTTCACAGCGGCAACGGATCTTCGTTTCTGAAAATCCAACGTAGTTCAGGTCAAAGCCCGCCATTGTCGCGAGGAGCTTAAGAAACAGTATGCCGGGATGGCCGCCGCCCGTGTAGAAGCTCAGAGGCAGCGCATCATATTTCTCAGTGCGTTTCACGTCCGTAAAATGCACGAGATTTCCTCTATCATCCCAGATGGCAAACAGGTTTTCGTCGTATGCGATGCTCATGATGAAATCCGGACGGATGCCGGATTCGCCTTTTCCCGCGCGGATGCGAAGGTTCTCTCCGGCGGACGTCATGGCGGCGATGAGGTCCAGGAGCATTTCGTCTCCATATCCTCCGCCCGTGTAGCGATCCAGGGGAAGTTCAACAAGGCGTTTATCTCCCTGCTCGAAGTCCATGAAATGTACGGGTTTCCCTTCCTCGTCCCACACGGACAATTTATTCTCCGAGGAGATGGTCAGGATGAAACCGGGCTTAATCCCGGTGCGTTTCCTTCCCGCGCACAGCCAGATGTCTCCCATGGGTTTTCTCCTTTCGGGAAGCCGTATGAAACCATAAAACGGGTAAAGGATCAAGCTTTACGGATATCCGGGGAAACGAAACGCCCGACCTGTCGATTGACTGGTCGGGCGTGAGGCTTGTGAGAGGTTGTGGTTTCAGGTTGCGTAGATCGTCGCGAGGACGCCGTAGTGGTCCGAGAGGGTGCACGTTCCGGATGGAACAGGCACGATCGGGTCCGTGAGGACGATCTTGGATTCCGCCCGGACAATGGCGTCACGAACGAGGATATGATCGCATCGCTGCGGCGGGCAGTGCGCGTGCGGACCGTTCGCATTCAGAGGGTTGCTCGGATCCCACGAGAAGCGCTGCGATTCTTGATTGCGGAAGCTGTCGCGATACCCTTTTTCCAGAAGTTCCCGGAAGTTCCCCTTGGACGCTTCGGGTCCCGCGTTGAAGTCGCCGCCCAAAACGCGGATGGAATACTCCGTGCCGGGCCGTTCAAGCTCATCCGTTGCCTGTTTGAGCTGGTTGCTTCGGACGCGTTCGGCTTTCGGGGCCTCCGGGTGGAGTCCTCCGGCCGTGGGGTGAACGTTCGCGATTGCGACATCTCCAATGGGAGTCTTGATTCGCGCCGTGATCATTCCCTTGTCCGCGACCCGATCTTCGATCAGCCTGGTCTTGAAGGGGGTGAACCCTCCTTCCGTGATGGGATGTTTGGACAGGAGCAGGAGTCCGCTCCTCATGGGGAAGTGATCGCGCGTCCCTATGGCGTAGGGGAGACCCAACTCGCGCTGAATCCGTTCGCCGTGGTTTTTTTTATAGACTTCCTGAAGAAGAATAATGTCGGCGTCAAGACTCTTGAGCGCGTTGGGGATCATGGTGAGGCGTTCCTCGATGTGCGGCGTTGGCTCAAGAATCGTCAAGCCGCACACATTGAGGTTGAGCAGTCCGGCGTTGAACGACAAAATAGCCAATGGTTTCAAGGATTCCTCCTAGGATTCGGTTGTGATTTTGTACGATTACCTATTTATAGCACAAAAAAAGGATTTTGTCAAGTCTACTAAACATTGCCTTGTTTAGGCTATTGTTCTATATTTGTTCTAGTTAGGTAATTAGGTCGTTATGTTGTAAAGTCGTTAGGTCGAAAAGCTCTTAGATACCTATAAACCTGATGACTTATCGACTTGTTTTATGCCATCTCTCTTCGACGCTGCGGCGGAACAAAAGCGCAAAGGATTCGCTCCGCTTGCGGATCGCATTCGTCCGCAGTCTTTTGATGAACTCGTAGGCCAGGATGATCTCGTGGGTCCGGAAAAACCGCTCCGCCGTCTCATCGAGAGCGATCGTCTCCCGTCCATGATCTTCTGGGGTCCGCCGGGCACGGGAAAGACAACAATCGCAAAGATCATCGCGAATGAGACGAAATCGGACTTCGTGGAACTCTCGGCCGTCACGTCCGGCATCCAAGAAGTTCGGGCCGTGGTGAAGACCGCGGAAACCTCCCTCGGCTATCACGGCAAGCGCACCGTCCTCTTCATCGATGAAATCCATCGCTTCAACAAGGCCCAGCAGGATGCCTTCCTGCCGCACGTGGAGCGCGGCATCATCATCCTGATCGGCGCGACCACGGAGAACCCGAGCTTCGAAGTCAATTCCGCGCTCCTTTCGCGTTGCAAGGTCTTCGTCCTCAAAAAGATCGGGGAGGACGGCATCAGGACGGTCGTGCGCCGTGCGCTCACTGACCGTGATCGCGGGCTCGGGAGCCTCAACGTCGATCTACCGGAGGATGTCTTGGATGAACTCGTGCGTGTTTCCGACGGGGATGCGCGGACCGCGCTGAACGGGATCGAGCTCGCCGTGAATTCATCTCCGAAGGAAAAAGACGGGACGATCCGCCTCACGATCGATCATCTTCGAACCGCGCTCCAGCGAACGCATTTTCTGTACGATAAAAAAGGGGAGGAGCACTACAACATCATCTCCGCGCTCCACAAGTCCATGCGCGGTTCGGACGCGGACGCGGCGCTCTACTGGATGGCGCGCATGCTCGAAGGCGGGGAGAACCCGCTCTACATTGCGCGGCGCCTCGTTCGCTTCGCATCGGAAGACGTGGGCATGGCGGACCCGCAGGCGCTCGTCCAGGCCGTATCCGCATATCAGGCCTGCCACTTCATCGGCATGCCCGAGTGCAGCGTCATCCTCACGCAGTGCGTCATCTACCTTTCCAAAGCTCCCAAGTCCAACAAGCTCTATGTGGCGTACGACAAAGCGTCCAAAGACGTCCATGAGCTTCCGAACGCGCCGGTTCCGCTCCACATCCGGAATGCTCCGACGAAATTGATGAAGAACCTGGGGTATGGCAAGGGGTATAAGTACAATCCCGCTTTTGAAGAACCCGTTGATCAGGACTACTTGCCGGATCATCTGAAGGGGAGGAAGTATGTTGAGTGAATTGCGCATTTCGCATTACGCATTTCACTAACCGGAATGTTCCTGCGTATCGTGAAGAATAATGCGAAATGCAAAATGCGTAATGCGAAATGCTAAGCTGTGTAAGCGATAATGGTAACCTGAATTCGCAGGTCGCCTAAATGGAGCATTTCCTGCTAAAATATCCCCATGCGCCGCATTCTTTTGATTGTCGTTCCCCTGATCCTGATTGCTGCGGGAGTCTGGTGGTTTTTTCTTCGTCTGACGCCGGAAAAGGCTTTAAAGGCCGCGTTTGAAAATTTCTCAAGAGTAGAGACGATCAAGAACGTACGGATAACGACGTGGGACGTATTAAAAGAGTCCGGGGGCCAGGGGTTGATTTTGGGCAAGCGGCTCTCTTTCTCAGGCTCGCTCAACATGAGCGACCCGAGCCGCGTCATGGCAACGGGCACCATCGGATATAGTAAAACCGGAAAAATCGAAGACATGGAGATCGCACAGACGGCGCTTTCCGCGGATCGTGCCGCGTTTAAGCTTGTGAATGTGCGTGGAGGGACGGAAGAATGGTTTGCGGAGAACTCGGGGACGAGCACGGAAGATCGTTGGTTCGATTTTGACCGAAACACCCTTCTGGAAAAGAAACTCTCTCCGGAATGGGTCGCCGTCGGAGATGGCTCCGATCTTCGGAGCGCTATTCGGGAAATCGGATTGGACGCTTGGGCGGTTCCCAAAGAGGGGATTATTGAGGACTACAACGGCAGGCGCGTGATGACGATCCGGCCGGACCCTCAGGAGTATTCGATCGAGCGGGGCTTCGTTTCGCTCATGGCCGCCTGGTTCCTGCGCGACCCCACGGATATGGAAATTCATTCGGCATCGCAGGCGGTTAAAAGCATCAACGAGGGAGACTGGAGCGTGATCATCGATATCGAGACCGAACAGTTTCTGTTGATCCAGGGCGTCTTACCGCTCTTTGATGAGGACGATAACGCGTACGGACGACGGAACGTTGAAGTGTGGATGAGCGGATTTAACGTGCCGGTAGCCATTGAAGCACCGGAAGGCGCGGTGGATATGACGCCGTTCATTGATGATGCGGGACCGGGTACGTTCACGCCTGCGGGAGAACGCGTTCTCCCTCCGCTCGTGCCCGCGGAAGACGAGCGGGATGCAGAATCCGAAACGGCGCCATAAACGGCCGCAAGATCGAATTTTTCGCGACATGCATTACGCCGCTCCCGCACTCAAGAAACCAAAAACGATCAGTGGAAGCAATCGTCTCTTTTGGATTGAGTGTATTTTTTTAATGCTGGGAGCGCTCATTGTCTCCCGTCTGTTCTACCTGCAAATATGGAACGGCGCGATGTATAAGCTCTTGGCGTCCAACCAGCACGAGTTGCAGACGATGCTCGTACCGGAGCGGGGAAAGATCCTCGTGCGCGATCGTGCGGACGGCACGCTTCACCCCCTTGCGACGAACAGGGATTCGTGGCTTCTGTACGCCGAGCCGAAGAACATCGTGAATCCCGGAGAAACGGCGCGGGAGATCGAGGGGTACGTGCCGGACATCACGGAGGCGGAACTCGTTGATGTTTGGACCAGTAATCCGGATGACCCGTACGAGCCGATCGCCAAGGGACTGCAGACGCATGAGGCGGAAGAGATCATGGAAAAGAATCTGCCGGGGATCGGATTGGTTAAGGGCTGGTCGCGCTTCTATCCGGAAACGGACATCGGCGGGCATATCATCGGGTTCGTGCGCACGGATGATATCGGCAACGGCGAGGGGGCGTACGGGATCGAAGGCGCGTATGATGAGTTGTTGGCGGGCAAATCGGGCTTCATCAGTGCGCAGAAGGACGCGGGCGGGCGGCGGCTCATGCTCCAAGGGGGGCAGGTGCGGCAGGCCGTGAACGGATCGGATATCATTTTAACCATTGACCGAACCATCCAGTTTGAGACGTGCAAACGACTTAAGCGGGCTGTGGAACGCTTCGACGCGGATGGCGGAACCGTTATCATCATGGATCCGAATTCCGGGGCTGTCATGGCCATGTGCTCCGTACCGGATTTCGACCCGACGCATTTCGGCGACGTTGAGAACATCAGCGTGTTCAACAATCCGGCAACCTTTTCCCAGTACGAACCCGGATCCGTATTCAAACCGGTTACCATGGCCATTGGTATTGAAAACGGAAGCGTGGGACCGGAAACGACGTATGAAGATAAGGGCGTAGAGACGATCGACGATTACGACATTAAGAATTCGGACGAGTTGGCGCACGGGATCCAAACGATGCGGGAGGTGCTTGAGAAATCGTTGAACACCGGAACGATCTTCGTTCAACGACAAGTCGGGATCAATGCTTTTCGAGAGGGCGTTAACGCATTCGGATTCGGCGAGAAGACGGGCATTGAACTCACGCCCGAAGGAAGGGGGAACATATCCTCCCTGTCTAAGAAGGCGGAGGTCTATGGCGCAACGGCATCGTTCGGTCAGGGGATTAGCGTTACGCCGATCCAGCTCGTAACGGCCTTCGCTGCCATTGCGAACGGTGGAAGGCTCCTGAAGCCGTTTATCGTTGAAGAAGTCATTCGTCCGGACGGGAGCCACGAAAAGACGGAGCCGACATTCGTAGGCCAGCCCATCTCCATGCGGACGAGCCAGATTATGCGCGGGATGCTCGTTTCCGTTGTGGAGCGCGGGCACGGGAACCTCGCCGCCGTGCCCGGCTACTACGTGGCCGGAAAGACCGGAACCGCGCAGGTGGCGAACGCGCACGGACCCGGATACCTGGAAGGCGCAACGATCACGAGCTTCGCGGGTTTCGCGCCCGCGGATGATCCTGCATTCGTCATGCTCGTGAAGCTCGATCGGCCGCGTGCCGGCAAGTGGTCGAGCGTGAATACGGCGCCTTTGTTCAGCGACATCGCGTCCTTCGTTCTTTCGTACCTGGAAATTCCGAACGAACGTGATCGAAATGCGCCGAAGGAGACGGAGAGCGTTCCCGATCTTCCGCCGGATCTTTCAACGGC
>CAYMPS010000014.1:14557-17637 GCA_964392485.1 uncultured Gammaproteobacteria bacterium
TCCTGGGCGCGTCCGCCCGACGGGCCGTTCGGCGCGAGAAACCGGCAGTGATCGCCATCACGGGATCGTTTGGAAAGTCATCAGCGAAAGAAGCGATCGCCATTGCCATGGGTGCGCGAGAGGCCGGATCAAGCGTTCGATCATCTCTCAAGAACCATAATAATGAATTCGGTCTGCCGTTCACCATTCTGAACGTTCCGGCGCCGGGGCGCGATCCGCTCAAATGGATAAAGGTTTTATGGCGCACCATTTGGATCGGGTGGGGATTTGGAAAGATCGGAGCGGAAACGCTCATTCTGGAAATGGGATCGGATCATCCCGGGGACCTCGCATGGCTCGTGAGTATCGCTCCGCCGGACATGGCCGTCGTGACGGCCGTGGCGGAAGCGCATTCTGAGTTTTTCGGAACGATTGAAGATGTTGCGCATGAGAAGTCAACGCTCATTCGGTCGCTCCGGAAGAACGGAATCGCCATTTTGAATAACGATGATCCGCGCGTAACCAAAATGCGTAAAGAGACGGATTGCGAGACGATCTATTTTGGATTTTCGGATGGGAGCGATGTTCAGGTATTGAGGACGGAGCCGCTCGTTACGACGGATACATTCGGAAACGTCGCGCCCATCGGGATTAAAGTCGAGCTCTGCATCGAAGAACAGCGCCATACACTCACGCTCAAAGGGACGATCGGCAGTCCGCAGGCGTGGTCCATGGCCGCGGCCATGAGTGTGGCGCGGCGGTTTGACGTCCCGATTCAAAAAGCCGTCTCTCGACTCGAAAAGGATTATCACGGCATTGCGGGGCGCACGCGAATCATTCCGGGGATCAAGTACACCACGATCATTGATGATTCGTACAATGCCGCATCGCCGCTCACGGTCATCTCCGCGCTGAATGACGTCATGCGCATTCCGCTCCATGGAGAGCAGCGACGCATCGCCGCGCTGGGTGAAATGAAAGAACTCGGAGCCTATACGGAAAATGCGCATCGTTCCGTTGGCCGCGTCGTTGTCGAAGCGAACGTTGACATCTTGGTTACGTGCGGTGCCCTCGCGCGCACCATCGCCGAGGAAGCGCATCAAGCGGGACTGGATTCGGAGCGCATCCATTCATACGATACGAGCGAGGAAGCCGGTCAGGCTCTCCAGGGAATCATGAAGACCGGCGACGTGCTCCTGGTCAAAGGATCGCAGGGGTCACGCACGGAAAAAATCGTGCGCGAGCTCATGGCGGAGCCGCTCGAGGCGCCTTTCCTTCTGGTGCGCATGAGCGATGAATGGCAGAGGCAGTGAGGTGCGTGGTACTCACGAATACGCATATTTGAATCGTTTCAGTGTAAGGTGGAGAATCTTTTTAAGTTCTATTCTTCCCGCTCCACTTTTAAGCCATGTTTCCCGACGTTCGGCTTCCGCACGAGTTAAAAATGCTTCTGCGAAGATCAGTTTAAGCGGCCTCCTGCGGCACGTGCTTGTAACGGCGCCGTTACAATGCTCAAGGAACCGGCGGCGAAGATTATTCGTCTGCCCGATATATAATTTTCGATCTCTTAGACTAAGAAGAACATACGTGCAATACATATATTATATTTAGTATTTGATTTTGCATGTTGCGTCAACAACGAGCGTCCGTGCCTAAATGAAGCTATATGTTTGTGAGTTATCCACAATGACCACAAAAAACACATGGCGCTAACCATGTGTTTTTGTCGCGACGTTTATCGCGTTTAACGCGATTACGTCGCACTTTTTCAATCTGGTATCGCGTTTAACGCGATGTGGTCGCGTTTAACGCGATGGTAGCCCGTAGGGGAATCGAACCCCTATTTTCAGGATGAGAACCTGATGTCCTAACCATTAGACGAACGGGCCGCGGTCGTTCACGAACGACGCGGCAGGCCACAGTCGTTCACGAACGACGCGGCAGGCCACGGTCATTCGTGGACGACGTGGCAGGCCACGGTCGCTCGAGAGCGACGTGGCATGGCCATAAGCGAATATTACTTTTTATTCGGGGAGCATATAGGAAAATAGCGTCCGTGTCAATCGAAATCAAAACCAACAGCCATCCCGCGTTCCATTGCGATTATCGCGGATTTTAATGGATAGGACAGTGCGTTTTATCTTTTCTTTATTTTAATTTGCTACGCGGAACGGAGGGGGATATAGTGGATGGGCTGTGGGAATACGATTCCTTGATTTCTTAAGGCCTATGCCGTATATTCCCTCACACAACCGAATCAGCCTAAACCGCACGGGGCACCTGCCTGGCGGCATGGCGAAAAGCCCCAATGACGATACTGAACCTCGCGTTCAGCAACTCGTCATTGGGCTATGCTCCGAAAGGGACATAGGGCCGCAAGGCCTAGCTGGCGCGGGGCTTTGTGTGTAATAAATAAGTCTATGAATATTTCGTATAAATTGTCAGTGATCATTCTTGGGATGGCCACTCTATTCATTCCATTTTATGGCACCGACGCAATTACTCAGAATCAAATTGCTGCAGAAGTTCAAATTGTTTGTCCTGATAACTTCGGTAATTGGTATAGCGGATCAGGGACTATTATAGATGCAAAAGGCACAATCTTAACAAACAGACACGTTGTTTCGGGGCAAGACGGCTCAATTATTAAAGTTTGTTTTATCGGTCTGATCTATTCTATTGATCAAGAGCCGGATTTTGGGACGTATGACAAACCAAACCTAGCAGAGGTGAAATATTATACGACTACAAATGACATGGATGCAGCGGTTTTGTACTTGAATAATCCGTCAAATAAAACATATTCTTTTGTTGATATTTGGAAATCAGATTCAGACAGATTGGCCTTCGGCGATAAATTAGAAGTGGTAGGTTATCCGATGATAGGAGGATCGACATTGACATATACCTCTGGTGATTTTAGTGGCTTTGGAAGTCAGACCGACGGAACGCAAAATTATATCAAAGCAAGCGTACCTCTTGAACATGGTAATTCTGGTGGTGCGGCATATAGTAGCGGTGGAGAATACATCGGAATTCCAACGATGGTCGTTGCCGGAACGCTTAACTCGTTAAGTTATATTCTCTCTGTCAATAGTATA
>CAYMPS010000015.1:0-7890 GCA_964392485.1 uncultured Gammaproteobacteria bacterium
TCACGGGAACGATCTCAATGCGCTCGAAGCGTATCTCGACGAACGCATCACGCGGGCTGATGTTGTGAGGTATATCAAATTTTAGGGAAGGATGGTGAATGGTTGAATGGTTGAATGGTTGAATTGCTGAATGGTTGGATAGCCTCAAGGGTTCAGATTAAAACGAGACTATGAGGTAGAAGACCTACTCACCTACCTACGTACTCATCAAAACCATCCGTGCATTACGGATGGTTTTTACTGGAGCCAGCTCCGAGATTCGAACTCGGGACCTCTGCTTTACGAAAGCATTGCTCTACCGCTGAGCTAAGCTGGCCTGAATATTGCGGAAGTGGCGATACGCTATCATTATTTTATGAACCGCGCAAGCGCAACGGATCGCTTTTTTCGCGCGTCATGGCGCTCCGGTTTTGTTCGGGGCGCTTGACGTATTATATTAATAGAGCTTTACTGAATACGCGTTCCTTCACGCAGAAAGGACGCGGATACACTACTCAAACGCGTACGTTTGATAATCACACAGGGAGGATACGAACGTGTCTGCATCATTCATCAAAACGGTTTTGTTTTCAATTGCGTTTACGGCATGCACGGCCAGTCCGAACGATTTGTCCGATGAAGAAGGTCCCGCGCACGCGTCCAACGACGTCGGAGGTTCCATGAACGTATCCGGAGAAAACGACACATCCGTTGCCGGTTTTTCCGGTGCTGCCGGAAATGCGACGAATCCATCCGCAGGGTCCGGATTCGCGGGCTCGGCCGGAGCTGGCGGCGCCGTCTCCGAAGAAGGAGGCACTTCCGGTGTCGCTTCCGCGGGTTCGGCCGGATCTGATGAAGAAGCGGATCCGACGTGGCCTCGCGATGCGTGTACGTGCGGTCTGGATCTGGGTGCCGTGGAAGAAACGGGGATGTACCCGAATGACCGCGGCGACGGTCTCGAGTTGATACCCGGGTACGGCGCATACCACGATAACTGTGAAATCCCGTCCATCGGTTCCGAAGACGGTGTTGTGAATCTTGCGTTCGACTGCGATCCGATATCAAGCAATACGAATCCAGGGCAAATAGTGACCACATATTATCAGCGAGCCTGGATGTCCGTCCGCAGGACGTTTGTGAATTTGCAGGATTTCTCTTGCTGTAGTTCTCTTGACTTTGATTTTCGATCGAGCGGCTATTCATTAATCTGCAAATGCAACGACGATAGTTATTCGACCGGGTGCTGTTTTGGTCCGTCGACTCTCACGCGACGCGTATTGTTGCGTGTCACGCTTGTTGATGTGGCTGCGGCTACGACCTTTGGCGTGTCAGACGAGGAGCTGTGGTGGTATGATTTTCCGGAAGACACGCTTGAAGTATCCAGTGAGTGGCACACGCTCTCCGTGCCAATCGCGGAATTTGTCCGCGCCCAAGGAGCGGGCACCGGATATAACAACGACGTGCTTCGCTTGGATTTGATCAAAGCGGTTGAAGTCAATGTCGCCATCACATTAGCGATGTCGGGTGGCGCAAGTTGCGACTCAAGCGGTCAATGCCACTTGCTGGATAACTACGCGACTGCGCACATCACGGGCGACCTTTCGTTCCATAACATGCAAACCGTCTGCGAGTAGCGGACACGCACCGTCCTTTCTTGTCTTCTCCAGTCTCGAAACGCATCGCCCGGCGGTGCGTTTCTTGCATCGGGCGCGAATAAGTTTTTACATCTGCCTCCGAAAAAGAACGATGTGCCGTGGTGCCTTCATGAGCGTTATTCTTTAAGCAGATGCTCCGTAAAGCCTCTTCTTACCAATTCTTCGTAAGCCGACCAAACCTCTTTCGGCATTTTTTGCTTAATCTGAAAGCCTTTTTCAGCATAACGTTTTACCCTCTGGGTGTCTCCCACGGTCGTATTGATGATGTGATTTTTTGATAGAAGATCGTTAAGGTAATCTTCAAATGAAATCTGCGGAGCCGTAACAAAAATATACGCATCAGGCCAAAATTGTTTAAACGTGGCATAGGCCCGCCTGCCCATGTAGGGCTTTTGAACGATGATAAAACGTTTAAAGTCCAATCCTTTTTCTTCT
The DNA here is from genome assembly GCA_964392485.1 of uncultured Gammaproteobacteria bacterium. Lineage (GTDB taxonomy): Bacteria > Patescibacteriota > Patescibacteriia > 2-12-FULL-60-25 > 2-12-FULL-60-25 > 2-12-FULL-60-25. The sequence goes on from CAYMPS010000015.1 coordinate 2,070, forward strand.
AGCAACTGCTTGATGAACATGACATTTTCTCCGGAATTCGTTGCTCGGTTTTCAACGATAATTTTGTCTTTTGGAACGCCCATTCTTATCGCCGCATCCGCGAAATATTCCGCTTCCGTTTTATCAAAGGCGCCTTCTGAAAGTTTTCCCACGTTCCCCGAAAAGATGATGTACGGGGCGAGACCTTGAAGAAAAAGTTCCGCGCCCCGTTCCGCAACGCGTACATCATTACTTCCCATAACTAAAATAGTATCCGATTTTTGGAGAGGCTGGTCGAGATTATTGTAATCCCAAAGTATTTTTGCCAGTTCGTCTGTACGGTGATTATCCATATATCGCCTTTGTATCGTTTCGGGACACCGAGGTTTCCCTCATGATCCCGTTGGAGCGGGTAACGGGAATCGAACCCGTCTCTCAAGCTTGGGAAGCTTGCATAATAGCCACTATACGATACCCGCGGGACATTGCGCATTTCGCATTTCGCATTCCTCGTACTGTCTATGAGAGCCAATGCGCAATTCACAATGCGCAATGCGTAATCTCATGCCTCTTGATTATCCCTTTTAATTGCGCTGTTCATCCAGTATGATAAGCGATATGCGTTTCTACAAAAACGTCCTATTCGCGGCACTGATTCTACTGATGAGTCCCGCTATCGTCAAGGCGGCGGAGGCGGATTCGATTCTCCTTACGCTGGACAGCGGATTTTTGAATCGTCCCGTGGAGCTGGCCGTATTCAATGGAGACGTTGTGATCGCGTGGGATGACCGCGCGTTGTCCGCGCCGACGACGCTTGAAATCAAGCGCCTGTCCAACGGCATGGCGCAGTTCGCATTCGGAGATGCGGCGGCGATCAGCGGATCGGAAGTTACGATCGCGCTCCGTTCGGACGGGAATGCGTTTGAAGTAACGCGCGACGGAACGGCTGACGGAGTAACAGCCGCAGCGCGGGCGGAAGGAATGCTGACGAGTTCGTTGATCGCTTCCGCCGAACTCGCAGTCGCACCGGTCACGAGCGCTGATGTCAAGGAAGCGATGATTGGAGGGGATGCGAGCGCGGATGAGATGATCGAAGCGCCCGTTCGCACGGACGAAACGATTTTTCTCATGCTCGATCTCGGATTCGTGGGCCGTCCGGTTTCCCTGGAGGTGTTCGACGGTGCGCTGACCGTGGCCTGGAACGAGGAGACGCTCGTTGCGCCGACATCGCTTCGGCTCACACGAACCCGGGGAGGAGGTGGAGCGGATCAAACGGAAGCGGCCAAAGGCGTGGCTATCGAATTCGGAGATCCGAATGCCGTCTCCGGTGAAGGGATGTTTACAATCACGCATAAAGCGGATCGGCCGCCGGAGGCATCCGAACAGACGGAGGTAAACGTCTATAGCGTCGATTCCTCAACGGCTCAGGCGTCGTTTGCGGGAGATGCGATTTCGTACACGCATCCGGCGTGCGCAGGAGGCACATTCGCTCCGATGTTCCGAGACGGCATCATGCGCTCCGGCATGGCTTCCTGGTATGCGTATAAGGACTGCTTGTGCGCGGCATCGCCGGACGTACCGAAGGGCACGCGCATGAAAGTTTCCCGACAGGATGATCCGAGCGTCTTTACGGTTGTGACCATCAATGACTGGGGGCCGGAACGCGACGTGCATCCGGATCGCGTCATTGATCTTGATAAAGTCGCATTCTCACGCATCGGAAATCCGCGCGGAGGCGTTCTCGCCGTAAACGTGGACGTCCTGTCGGAAGATGATCCGCTCTATGCGATCGGGGACGAACTTCCGCCTCCGCCGTGGAAATGGTGAACGAGGTTACAGGTTTCAGGTTGCAGTCCTTCCGGAGGGAGTCTGTAATTTAAGCAAAGGCTATCTCTAAAGAGACCTGCAACCTGAAACCCGCAACCTGAAACCTGTCATGATTAAGCTCAAAAACGTTTCAAAAACATACCCGCCGAACGTCCAGAGCCTCAAGGACGTGAATTTGGATATCGATCAGGGTGAGTTCGTTTCCATCGTGGGACAGAGCGGAGCGGGGAAGACGACGCTCGCGCGGCTCCTCATTGCGGAAGAGAAACCGACCAGGGGCGTGATTGAGATCGGCGGCTGGGACATCACGCGCATCAGGCGGCGGGAAATCCCAACGCTCCGGCGGCAGATCGGCATCGTGTTCCAGGATTTTAAGCTGTTGCAAAAGAAGACCGTGTACGAGAACGTTTCGTTCGCGCTTGAGGTTGCGGGAGAGACGCGCAAGCGCGTGCGGGAGATCGTCCCGCAGGTCTTAAAGATCGTCGGGCTCGATGAGAAGCTGCACCGGTATCCCCAGCAGCTTTCCGGAGGAGAACAGCAGCGCGTGGTCATCGCCCGCTCGCTCGTGCATCGCCCGAAGGTCCTGCTCGCGGATGAACCCACGGGAAATCTCGATACGCTCAATACGCGCGATATCATCGACCTCCTCCTGAAGATCAACGAATTCGGAACTACGGTTGTGCTCGTTACGCATAACAGGGAAGTGGTGAACGGATTGCGGAAGCGCGTGATCACGCTGGCGGACGGCATTGTTTCATCGGATAAGAAGCATGGGAAGTATCTCATTTCATGATGCGGAATATGGAAGACGGAAGACGGAATAGCCATAAACCCATTTTATCGTATTCCGTATTCCGAATTCCTTCTCTATGAAACTCTTGACCAAAACAACGCGCCTGCTCAAAGCCGCGCTCCAGAACATCGTTCGGAACGCCTGGTTGGGCATCGCCACAATCATCGTGCTCGTGATGGCGCTCACATCCGTCAACCTGCTCATTGGGGTGAACGCGCTCATACAGGACGCCGTGGTGCTTCTGGAAGAGAAGATCGACGTGACGGTTTTCTTCAAACAGGACGCGAACGAGGCGCTCGTGACACAGGCGAAGTTTTTCATCTCCGATCTCCCGCAGGTGAAGTCCGCGGAGCTCGTGCCTTCGAACGAGGCGCTTGAACGCTTTAAGGAACGGCACGCGAACGATCCGGAAATTCTCGAGGCGCTCGCGGAGCTGGACGGGAATCCGCTGGGCGCAACGCTGCGCATCAAAGCGCGGAGCACGAGCGACTACCCCTTCATCATGGAGACGCTCAAGAATCCGCAGTTCGCGGACGCGATCGAATCCAAGTCGTACGATGATCACTCCGAATCCATCAAGAACGTACAGAGCATCGGAGAGAATTCACGGCTCATCGGCATGGCGCTCATCGGCATCTTTGCGCTCATCGGCATCCTCATCGTCTTCAATACCATTCGCGTGGCCATCTACACCCAGCGCGAAGAGATCGGCATCATGCGGCTGGTGGGTGCGAGTTCGCTGTTCGTGCGCACGCCGTTCGTGATTCAGGGCATCCTTTTGGCCGCTGTGGCGCTCCTCATTTCCGCCGCGCTCGTGGCGCTCGGCGTGGCCTGGATCGAGCCCGTGCTCACGCCGCTGTATGACGGAACGGATCCGGGACTCAAACGGTACTTCATCGAGCACTGGCTTCGGCTCCTCGCAATCCAGGGCGGAGGCCTCGCCCTCCTCGTGGGCATTACGAGCTGGGTGGCGGCGGGGAAGTATTTGAAGCGTTAATATTGAATATTGAAAATTCAGCATAGGAGGAATCATTGAATGTTCAATTTTCAATCTTCAATTTCGTATGCCTGAACGGGGACTCATTCGCATGGAGCTTCAGTCCGAGCCTGCGCCCGAGGCGGATTTGCGGTCTCCGGAAGGGGAAGAGGCGAAAGATTGGAAACAGGATGAACGGACGCGGAAGCGTTTTTTTGAATCACTCCTGAAGTCCAAGCTCAGCCCGGCGATCCTCGCACTTGCCGTACTCTCGCCGCGCGCGCTCGAATCCCTCAAGGAGTCAAAGGCCGGAAAGCTGGCTTTGGACGATCTATCGCTCAAAGACGTGGCCGCATGGGAAGATCGTCCGACGCTGGAAGGGCTCCCGTCCTACGAGGCCATGCGCCGCGAACTCGCGGAGGCGATCGGCGAGGAAAAGCTCGAAAAAGAAATTCCGGTGCATACGGAGGACTATATCAATTCCATCCGCGAGATGCGGCGGGCGCAGGAACGATCAAAAGAACCCCTTGCGGTTCAGGGATTCGAAGAACAGCACGGCGTTCCGGATGAGGATATCCGGCGCATCGTTTCGGAAACCTATCCTTTGGGCTGGACCGGTGCCGGGACGGTTTCGTCGATCAATGCTTCGCCGGAGGTCGTGCGCACGCTCCTCAAGCAGTACGGGAAAACCACTAAAACCGTAAACGGCATCTGCAAGAACGGAGAGTGGAAAGACCCTACGGAACTTTTTTTAACGCAGGAGCAAGGACTTTCCTATGAAACCACGCAGCTCGTGGGGCACGAGCTTGCGCATACCAATGACTGGAACCGTTCGAACACGCTCTCCCCGGAAGATCGCCTGACGCTCCTGTACCTCGTGCATGCACGCATTTCTTCACCGAACCACCTGCGATTTCCCTACGTTGAATCCATCCGTAAAGGAGATAAGAAGGATGAGCACCTGCAAAGGTGCACGGAATACTTTGCGGAACTTATGGGGTTTGCGTTTGATATTCCGGCGCGAACCAAGGAAGGGTGGGAGCGTCGTTTTCGCGTGAAAGCCGTGGAGAACTGGGCAGAGCCCGAGGCGCACCCGTCGCCGGAGGCATTCGGCGTCGAAGATCTGAAGCTTGTGAACTGGTATCTCAACAAGGTCGACCCCGCGTTCAAGCCTTGGGAAGCGTCCGAAAAACGACAGGAGCTCATCCGCTCCACCATGCTTCGAGTATACGAACGCGAAACCGAGGCGTCTCTCGCACCCATCCCTTCCCCGGCGCTTCGCGCGTCGCTCTTCGCGCGACTGGGAGACGAGGATCGGCTGGAACGGAAAGTAGCGGAGGCGTTCGCCGGAACGAGCGAAGGCCGCGACGCGCCGGATGAGATCGTTACGTACATTGAACGCTACGAATCAGCGCTCTCCGACGAAGTACACGCGTTCGAGGAGGGCACGACGCCCAGATTGCGGACCGCGCAGGATGCGCTCCATCATCTGGTCTGGACCCTGGATCTCCTCTCAAAGCAGACCGGAGCGCTCGCCTCCGTGTCAGAATCCGGAGTTCTCGGACTCATGAAGCAGGCTGTAAAAAAAGCGGAAGCGGCGCTTCATGGGTGCACGCCCGAAGAAATGGACGGCCTCGCGCGCGACATTCGGAAGCGCGCGGATATTCTTCACGGCCGCATCGCGTTCAATGAACGGCCGCCCGCTTCGTTCGGGCCGTACGTGGAGCGCTTGAAAGACAAGGGATTCCTATGACCATACTTCATCTCCTGTTTGATCAGCGCTTTACGTATCTCGGAGACATATCGATGTCCGAGGGCATATTTTCAAATGCCGCGCTCACGAAGGCCGGGGAGGAGCGTTTGGGACAACGAATCTCGTCCTGGCGAAGCGAGGGGATTCCGGTGCGTGCGGAGATTTTCGGGACAGCGGATCGTCCCAAGGACATCGTCTTCGGCAAGGAATTCGTTCAGACAGCGGACAAGCGGTTTGAAGAGGCGCTTCGAAAATGGGCGGATGATGAATGTCTCCTGGTCCTCTCCATGAACCGCGAAGCGGCTTCCTGCTGGGATCTGCTCATTCGGCTCCCGTTCGAAGGCGAGGAACGTTTTGCGCTCGCGCTCTCGCTCTCAAAAGCCACGCGGCCGCAGCTTGAAAAGTGGAGGGAGAATTTGGAAAAAGTAATTGAAGATTGAAAATTGAGAATTGAAAATTATTCTATAAGATAAAACCGTCGCATATCCTCAAT
>CAYMPS010000015.1:7990-16963 GCA_964392485.1 uncultured Gammaproteobacteria bacterium
CTCACGGTCGTCTCTTTCGGCACGTCCATGCCGGAGCTCATCGTGAACCTCATCGCCTCCGGGCAGGGGAATGCGGGGCTCGCCATCGGCAACATCGTGGGGTCGAACATCGCGAACATCCTGCTCATCCTTGGCGTGACCGCGCTCATCGTGCCGCTCACGCTCAAGAAGAACACGGTGTGGAAGGAAATCCCGCTCGCGCTCCTCGCCGTGGTACTCGTGCTCATCATGGCATCGGACGGAGTCCTCGCCGGCCGGCTGGGTATGGAGGGACTCGATCGGATCGACGGCATGATCCTCATCTCGTTCTTCATCATCTTCATGTACTACACGTTCGGCATCAGCAAGGTTAAAAACCGCGAAAACGGAATCAAGCACCTCACCACGTCGCGGTCCATCCTCTTCCTGTCGCTGGGACTGGTCGGACTCTTCCTCGGAGGCAAGTGGACCGTGGACGGGGCCGTTGCCATTGCACAGCACTTCGGCATCAGCGACGCGGTCATCGGACTCACAGTGGTCGCTATCGGTACGTCGCTCCCGGAGCTCGTCACGTCCGTGGTCGCGGCGCTCAAGAAGCGCGCGGACATCGCCATCGGCAATGCCGTGGGCTCCAACATCTTTAACGTCTTTTGGGTGTTGGGATTAAGTGCCACGGTCCGTCCGCTTCCGTTTACCGGCGAAAATGCGCTGGACGTGGTCTTCGCCATCGCGGCCGCGCTCCTGCTCTTCCTCGTCATGTTCGTCGGCAAGAAGCAAACGCTCTATAAGTGGGAGGGGACGCTCTTCGTCGCGCTTTACGTCGGGTATACGGCGTTCCGGGTGATGACAGGGTGAGCTCTGATTGAAGATTGAGAATTGAAAATTGAAAATTACGAATACCCGATACATTCTTAATCTATGGCATTTAAACATTTCCTCCTCGGCTTCTTCGCCAAGACCGTCGCGAGTCTGGACGACACGGCAACGAAAATACCGGTGATGGCCGCCGTTGCCAAACGCCGGGTTGAAAAGGTCGCTTTTGCGGTCGGCAGTTTCCTCGCGCTCATCGTGACGCTCCTCGTCGCCGGGTCGCTCGCGTCTTTCATTGCCGGATTCACGTACGCGCGCTACGTACTCGGAATAATCATCGTACTCTTGGCCTTTGCCATGCGATACAACGTGCTCATGGTGCGAGAGAAAAAATTCAGCAGGCGGGAGCTCTTGCGCTTCCGCGCAAAACACCGCGTGAAGTTCATTCAGCTCGCGGGCATCGGGTTCCTTGTAACGCTCATCACACTCATCGATGATACGTTCGCATACCTCCCGCTCCTCGCTGATGCGTGGTCCGCGAGATGGTACGCGATCGGAGGGATCATCCTATCCGCATTGATCCAGCTCTACCTGCTCGTCTACTTCGCCGAAACCCTACAGAAATTCCGCTACGCAAAAGAGGTGTCGTTTTACGGACTGCTGATCTTCGCGGCGCTGGTTTTTGCCGGAGTGGTGTAGGAAGGAGCTTTTAGCTATCAGCTTTTAGCCTTTAGCTCTCTTTAATTAAGGTCATTTCAAATATAGTCTAATAGCTAATAGCTAAAGGCTAAAAGCTCATGGATTGTCAAAACGACAAAAATAGCGTACATTCCGGCAGAAAGAAGTCCATTCGGGCCCCTCGGCTTCGCTCGGGGTGACCGTTCACAATTCATTCGGGGATCGTCTAATGGTAGGACACCGGCCTTTGAAGCCGAGAATCATGGTTCGAACCCATGTCCCCGAGCCATAAAAACCGCGAGTATGACTCGCGGTTTTTTATATCGCAAAGGTCGATTGAACAACCTGGGCGAGAAGCCTGCCCCAAGCGTAGCGAAGCGAAGCCGATGGGAGTCCATGTCCCCGGCACGTCGCTCGCGCCTGTCCGCCTGCGGCGGGAGCGACGTGCCCCGAGCCATCCCCCTTCGCTCCGCAGACGGAGCTTCGGGGGATTCAGCATAAACGTCGAGGAAAATCGATGTTTTTGTTTCTTCGCATTCGGACGTTGTGGATAAAGCATTTGACAAAAAGTAATATATTTTATACATTATGTATGAAATATCTTACATCGATAAAATGCCAATCAGTATGAAGATTAAAACGTTTCTAAAATTGAAGGTTGTAACCGCCTTCTTCATCGCCGCCATTGTCGGCGTTTCCGTGAGCCTTAATAATTTATACCTCTCAATCGCCGGCGTTCTGATCGGAGTCCTCTTTTTGGTTCTCGTAAAGAGCCGGGTCAACGGCGTGCTCGTTGATGAGCGGGTCATCTCCGTGAGCGGACGGGCGTCGTACGCCGCGTATGCCGTCTCAACGGTCTTCTTTGCCTTCATGGGCCTGTTTCTTTTGATGTCTTCCAAGGGAACGGGGGACCTGGCCGTGGAGCTCATCGGCACCGTGCTCTGCTACGCGTCCATGCTGCTCATGGCCGTGTACGCGATTTCCTATCATTATCTGAACCGGAAATATGGCGGCCATTCATAATCGGATCAAGGTCCTGCGGGCGGAGTTCGGCATGACGCAGGAGGATCTTGCACAAAAAACCGGCGTGACGCGCCAGACCATCTTTGCCGTGGAGCACAACAAGTACGTTCCCTCGTTGGAGCTTGCCTTCAAGATCGCGAGCGTCTTTAAACAGCCCCTGGAAAACGTCTTCAACTACACGTAACGAGATTTATGAAAAACAATCCCATCAAAAAGGAAAACCTCCCGATCCTCATCACCCTCGCCGGGATCGGCATTATCCTGCTCGGCTTCATCTTCCTTCTCGGCACGAGCATCATCGGATTCGGGGTGAAGGAGCGGTGCCGCTTGGCGCAGGAGCGATATGACGGCGATTGCACCCGGGCTCTCATCCAATACCTGCAGGATGAGAACAACGGCTTTGAAGCGCGCAACTCCGCCATCTGGGCGCTTGGCCAACTGGGCGATGAACGCTCTCTGCCCGTACTCGAGTCATACTACACGGGCGTTGAGGGCGAACGCCATGACCGCAGTCAGTCGCTCTCCCAGCTCGAACTCCGGCGCGCAATCGGCTACATGCAGGGCAGTCCGAATATCACCACGTTTTTTTGGAGGTTTGGGGAGGGGGTAGGGAGGTAGGGTTTGTCCGGTTTGAACCCCACTCTCTCATGGGCGAGTGTTTGGGAATGGGTGAAGGGGAGGACGTTGGAATGAGCAGGTATCAGTTTAAGCGAGACTTGATTTTTAGTGGGCGGGGGATAGAATGGGGGTCTACCGTCTTGACGGCACTCTTATGAAAATAGATCCGGAGCAGTTTAAAAAGGTTAAGGAAGATGCGAAGAAATATTATTCAGGTGTTCACAAAGTGCACTGCCCTTATCTGAAAGAGGATATTCATTTTAATAATGAGGGTTTTGAGCACCTCTTAACAACTTCTTGGAACAGAGGTCGCTCAACTGCTGATCAGTATACTCGCTTACGATTATTGCCAAAAGCGGTCGAGGTCATTCAGTACAGTCATTTGCTTCAAGAATATAATAAGACGGGTTTATTCGTACGACAAAAAATTAATTCTCGCTGGGAAAAACGTTTAAAAGACGTACAATATTATGTCTTCATCGCTGTTTTCATAAAAAGCGGCCTGAGATTAAAAGTTGTCGTGAAAAGAATTGAGGGCGCGAGTCCTTACTTTTGGACAGTCTATCCTTCTTGGCGCGTAACGACAGGGTTTGATGGTAGTAAGCGAAAGGCTTTTTATTCCGGAAATTTGGAAGAAGATTAGAAAATTAAAATGCGCTCGTCTGCGGCTTATGTATTGGCCGCTAGGGGGCCAAAGCCCCCACAAGCGCAAAGGAAAGGTATCATGTGCCAATCTTAATGTCAAAAATTATACACAATATCATTATGTCTCACGATATCATTGAATCCGCCTCTCAAAAATTCACTGCCCTGCTCCAAGACCAGCTCGCGCGCGTTGAGCGGATGAAGCAGACCGGGGAGCCGGTTGATTATGCGTCGCTGGATAAGATCATCATCGGCATCTGTCCGGGGGACGGGATCGGGCCGGAGATTTGCAGGCATGCGAGGGCGGTTTTGGAGCATGTGCTGAAAGAGGAGGTTGCGAACGGGAAGGTTGTGTTTAAGGATATTGAGGGGCTGACGATTGAGAATCGTTTGGCGCAGGGCAAGGCCATTCCGGATGAGGTGCTGGAGGAATTGAAGTCTTGCCATGTGATCCTCAAAGGACCGACGACCACGCCGCAGGCAGGGGATGGGAGGGCGAATATTGAGAGCGCGAACGTGGCCATGCGGCGCGAGCTGGATCTCTTTGCGAACGTGCGGCCTGTGCGCATTCCGGAGCAGGGGATTGACTGGACGTTCTTCCGTGAAAACACCGAGGGCGCGTACGTGCTGGGATCAAAGGGATTCGATGTGGGTCCGGATGTGAGCGTTGATTTCAAGATCATCACGGAGCAGGGCGCGGAGCGGATTGCGCGCATGGCGTTTGAATATGCAAAGAAGAACGGGAAGGACCGCGTGACGGTGGTCACGAAGTCCAATGTCGTAAAGACAACGGACGGGAGGTTCTCACGGGTCGCGTTTCGGATCGCCAAGGAATATCCGGAGGTGAAGACGGATGAGTGGTACATCGATAAAATGCCAATCAGTATGAAGATTAAAACGTTTCTAAAATTGAAGGTTGTAACCGCCTTCTTCATCGCCGCCATTGTCGGCGTTTCCGTGAGCCTTAATAATTTATACCTCTCAATCGCCGGCGTTCTGATCGGAGTCCTCTTTTTGGTTCTCGTAAAGAGCCGGGTCAACGGCGTGCTCGTTGATGAGCGGGTCATCTCCGTGAGCGGACGGGCGTCGTACGCCGCGTATGCCGTCTCAACGGTCTTCTTTGCCTTCATGGGCCTGTTTCTTTTGATGTCTTCCAAGGGAACGGGGGACCTGGCCGTGGAGCTCATCGGCACCGTGCTCTGCTACGCGTCCATGCTGCTCATGGCCGTGTACGCGATTTCCTATCATTATCTGAACCGGAAATATGGCGGCCATTCATAATCGGATCAAGGTCCTGCGGGCGGAGTTCGGCATGACGCAGGAGGATCTTGCACAAAAAACCGGCGTGACGCGCCAGACCATCTTTGCCGTGGAGCACAACAAGTACGTTCCCTCGTTGGAGCTTGCCTTCAAGATCGCGAGCGTCTTTAAACAGCCCCTGGAAAACGTCTTCAACTACACGTAACGAGATTTATGAAAAACAATCCCATCAAAAAGGAAAACCTCCCGATCCTCATCACCCTCGCCGGGATCGGCATTATCCTGCTCGGCTTCATCTTCCTTCTCGGCACGAGCATCATCGGATTCGGGGTGAAGGAGCGGTGCCGCTTGGCGCAGGAGCGATATGACGGCGATTGCACCCGGGCTCTCATCCAATACCTGCAGGATGAGAACAACGGCTTTGAAGCGCGCAACTCCGCCATCTGGGCGCTTGGCCAACTGGGCGATGAACGCTCTCTGCCCGTACTCGAGTCATACTACACGGGCGTTGAGGGCGAACGCCATGACCGCAGTCAGTCGCTCTCCCAGCTCGAACTCCGGCGCGCAATCGGCTACATGCAGGGCAGTCCGAATATCACCACGTTTTTTTGGAGGTTTGGGGAGGGGGTAGGGAGGTAGGGTTTGTCCGGTTTGAACCCCACTCTCTCATGGGCGAGTGTTTGGGAATGGGTGAAGGGGAGGACGTTGGAATGAGCAGGTATCAGTTTAAGCGAGACTTGATTTTTAGTGGGCGGGGGATAGAATGGGGGTCTACCGTCTTGACGGCACTCTTATGAAAATAGATCCGGAGCAGTTTAAAAAGGTTAAGGAAGATGCGAAGAAATATTATTCAGGTGTTCACAAAGTGCACTGCCCTTATCTGAAAGAGGATATTCATTTTAATAATGAGGGTTTTGAGCACCTCTTAACAACTTCTTGGAACAGAGGTCGCTCAACTGCTGATCAGTATACTCGCTTACGATTATTGCCAAAAGCGGTCGAGGTCATTCAGTACAGTCATTTGCTTCAAGAATATAATAAGACGGGTTTATTCGTACGACAAAAAATTAATTCTCGCTGGGAAAAACGTTTAAAAGACGTACAATATTATGTCTTCATCGCTGTTTTCATAAAAAGCGGCCTGAGATTAAAAGTTGTCGTGAAAAGAATTGAGGGCGCGAGTCCTTACTTTTGGACAGTCTATCCTTCTTGGCGCGTAACGACAGGGTTTGATGGTAGTAAGCGAAAGGCTTTTTATTCCGGAAATTTGGAAGAAGATTAGAAAATTAAAATGCGCTCGTCTGCGGCTTATGTATTGGCCGCTAGGGGGCCAAAGCCCCCACAAGCGCAAAGGAAAGGTATCATGTGCCAATCTTAATGTCAAAAATTATACACAATATCATTATGTCTCACGATATCATTGAATCCGCCTCTCAAAAATTCACTGCCCTGCTCCAAGACCAGCTCGCGCGCGTTGAGCGGATGAAGCAGACCGGGGAGCCGGTTGATTATGCGTCGCTGGATAAGATCATCATCGGCATCTGTCCGGGGGACGGGATCGGGCCGGAGATTTGCAGGCATGCGAGGGCGGTTTTGGAGCATGTGCTGAAAGAGGAGGTTGCGAACGGGAAGGTTGTGTTTAAGGATATTGAGGGGCTGACGATTGAGAATCGTTTGGCGCAGGGCAAGGCCATTCCGGATGAGGTGCTGGAGGAATTGAAGTCTTGCCATGTGATCCTCAAAGGACCGACGACCACGCCGCAGGCAGGGGATGGGAGGGCGAATATTGAGAGCGCGAACGTGGCCATGCGGCGCGAGCTGGATCTCTTTGCGAACGTGCGGCCTGTGCGCATTCCGGAGCAGGGGATTGACTGGACGTTCTTCCGTGAAAACACCGAGGGCGCGTACGTGCTGGGATCAAAGGGATTCGATGTGGGTCCGGATGTGAGCGTTGATTTCAAGATCATCACGGAGCAGGGCGCGGAGCGGATTGCGCGCATGGCGTTTGAATATGCAAAGAAGAACGGGAAGGACCGCGTGACGGTGGTCACGAAGTCCAATGTCGTAAAGACAACGGACGGGAGGTTCTCACGGGTCGCGTTTCGGATCGCCAAGGAATATCCGGAGGTGAAGACGGATGAGTGGTACATCGACATCATGACGGCCAAGCTCCTGGACCCGGCGCGGCGGGCGGATTTCAAAGTCATCCTGCTCCCGAACCTGTACGGCGACATCCTCACGGATGAGGCCGCGCAATTGCAGGGCGGGGTGGGCACGGCCGGGAGCGCGAACATCGGCACGCGATGGGCCATGTTCGAGGCCATTCACGGGAGCGCGCCGCGCATGGTCGCGGAGGGACGGGAGCGGTACGCGGACCCGAGTTCCATGATCCGGGCCGCGAGCATGCTCCTGCGGCATATCGGCCGCGTTGAGGAAGCTGACAAGGTTGCCGCGGCGCTCGACGCGTACGCGCGGGATCAAAAAACGCCGGTCACGGGCAGGGAAGACGGAGCAACGGCACAGGCGTTTACCGAAGCGGTGCTTGCGGGGTTGGGAACGTGAGCAGAAGACTTTCTCAACACGCTCCAAACTATTTTAATCGATCCATTTCTTTTTTAAGATACCCCTCCATCTTTTTGATTGTTTCCTTCAGTTTCTTTATGGTGAATTCCTCCTTCGGTTTGTTGGGAATATCTATGGCCATCTGCAATCTCTTGATGTCATTCAGAATCAGTTGAAAGACCTTGGCCATGTCGGTTTTCACAATCATGAGCCGCAACGCCCGCTTGTTCTGCCGCTTCGTATTAAACCAAATGCCTCCGCCAAATCCTCCGGCAATGACCAGGAGCAGAACGATCAATGCGCCCACCTTCCCGAGGTGAAGAGCTCCGATATGAATAATCGGTTTAGCTTTAACCAGAACCACCGGAGATTCCACAATCAGACTCAATGCCCCTCGCGCATCCCGGCTTTGGGCGCTCACGATGTATTGTCCGTTTCGAAAAGGCTGGTTAAACGTAAATTCCCAGTTGCCCATTTCATTCGAGCGGGCGGTGTTTTTTGCGACAACCTCTCCTCTTCCTTCTCTCAACACGTTCTGCACCTCGAGCAATACATCCGTGTCCGGCAATGCTGTCCCTTGCACTGTTAATCCTTGCTTTTCATCGGAAAAGAGCTCTTCGGTCACGAAGGTGATGGTTGGAGGGTCAATGGGTAGAATTTCGATGTCCACGTGATTTTCAATGCTATTTTCCGCCAGATCAACGGCCTTTACGGATATCCTTTTTTCCCCGGGGGTCTGAAGCGGCAAGGTAAAACTGCCGGAAAAGTCCGCGACGGGAATCCGGATAAAATCTCCATCGTTAATTTGTATCTGATATTCTTTCAGGCCGGAGAGCGCATCGGACGTTGTAAACTGCAGCGTGGGAGCGGGATGATCGGTCAGCTCTCCCTCAAGCACCTGCACATCGAACCCAAGCGGCGGCTGGGTATCGATCGCGATTGTACGATGCGTTGTCGTCGTTCCCCATCCGATGTCGTTTTTGAAGCGAACGTGAAGATACCACTTCCCGTCCTCTAGTGCGCCGAACGTTTTGGCATCAAAAAGACCCTCAGATCGTTCGGGCGGAACGGCGTTCGGGTTGTTGTTGAGTGCGGTACTTACGCCGGAAATATCAAGCGGCAAATCCCAATTTGTCGTAAACAGCGACACCGAATTGTACCAGAGATTCTCTTCGGGATAGAGCGGGATGTTCAACACGGGCGCTCCGGGCAACTGCTCCGAAGGCACGGGCTTTCGGATGATCTGTTCGGGTTCCGGAACTTTTTGCTGGGGATTTGGAACATTCGGAATGACCCGTTGAGGGACAACCGTAATCACCGCATCCTGCATCTTTGACAGCCCCGCGCGGCAAGCCCCAATGCTCGGCATTGGGGAAGGATAGCGCGTGCGAGATTGCG
>CAYMPS010000016.1:0-15761 GCA_964392485.1 uncultured Gammaproteobacteria bacterium
ATCCTGATATCGCCATCCTGAAACGCACAGAAATCTTACCATGATTTTAACGGGTTGGGAAGATGGAAAATAGGAAGAAAAAGCCTGTTTTTATGGGGTATTTTTAACCTTTCTGACAATGGTCGACGTCGCGTGCATACGACCGGCATTCGGCGTCCGTATTTGGCAATAACGGCTATTTCAACTTAGCCGAAAGCCAAAAACTGAACGCCTTTATCCCATGGCCGCATAACGCATTTCACATCCTTTTTTAAACTCGCTCGATCTGAAATCAGTGCGTCTGCTTGTGCATATACCCTCCCACGATTGCGAGCGCGAGGGCGTCTGCGGCATCATCGGGCTTGGGAGGCTCGGAAAGCTTCAGGAGGCGCGTGACCATGTCCGTGACCTGGCGCTTATCCGCATTCCCCCAGCCGGTGATTCCCTGTTTCACCTGATTCGGCGTGACTTCCACAATCGGGATGTTCGCGTCCGCTATTGCCAAGAGGATCACGCCGCGCGCCATGCCCACCTTCATGGCCGTCTTGGCGTTCGACTGGAAGAACAGCGATTCCACGCAGGCGACGGAAGGCGTGAAGCGGCGGATGCATTCCGCAAGGTCGTTCCGCACGGCTTTGAGCCGGTCAACGAACACCTCGTCCGCCGGTGTATCGATCACGGAATGCCACACGTACGCGGGTTCGCCGTGCTCAAGGTCGATCACGCCCAAGCCGGTCCGGCCGAAGCCGGGATCGACGCCCAGGATGCGGAGGGAAGACATGCGTCAACCTTACCCCTCGTGAACGCTTCGTTCAACGTATGAGACCTGACCGGGAAAGTTCGAATACCGAAATCCGAATACCGAAAAGGCGCCATTGAGATGCCGGATGATGATATGAAATTTCGATATTCGAATTTCGATATTCGATATTTAGTATTTTTGATGCAAAAACCCGCGCACCTCGTGAAAGAGATGCGCGGGCAGAAAGCGGAAGGGTCGAGACGGGATCAGCGTCCGCACTCGTTCATGAAGGCGTTATAGGAGGGATTTGTGATATGCCCCTCGTAGATCTTGGGAAAGAGCATCGTTCCGTGTTCAACGCGGGCATCGCTCGCAACGATCGCGCCCGGGTAGGCGATCGATCCGCCGCCGATGATCGCGTGGTCTCCGGCTGTCAGTCCGTACTGCTCCATTGAGGTTAAGGTCCACCCCTCGCCATCATAGATTTCGACTTCACGTGCGGTGATGCGCTCGTCATTCACGACCGCGTTCGGAAAAATCCTCACGCCGCGGCCGATGACCGAATTGCGAAGCCGTACGTACGACTGGATGACTGCACCGTCCCGAACGGTCACGACGCCGTCTTCTTTAATCGTGACGCCGCTTCGGATGATGCACTGCTTCACGCGTGAATTGCCGATGGTCACGCCGTCGCCGATATACGCCGGTCCGATGATGGCCGCACCCTTGCGAATCTTCACCCCGCGGCCGATGAAAACCGGTCCGTGGATGACCACGCTCTCGTCCACCACCAGATCCCACCCTCCGCGGCAGGTGATCGGCTTTTCGGAAAATACGCTCTGCGTCCTCGTCGGGAGCATTTTCGTCGCATGGATGCAGCACGGCATGCTCTTCGGCCACGTTGAGGCAGACGCCGCACACCGTTCCATGAACGCTACCATGGCCTGAAGCGACTCCCACGGCGCGGCATCAGGATGGATGAACAGGCGTTCGATTTCCGTCAAATCGGAAAAAAGGCTGGAATTCTTGATCACGATGGCCTCTCTTGCGTGTGAGAAATGTAATGAGCGCATGGAGCTTAGGGCGTTGTAAGACAGTTGTCAAAGTAATTCCAAAACGCGTATGATGGCTCATATATGTCGGAACAACTATCGCCTCGGCAGGAAGATCCGAAAACGATCATGTCGCCGGAACGCATGGGAGCATACGCGGATCAGCCTTCCGAAAATGCCGCCGTTATGGAGCACCGAAAGCTCCATGCCGAGACCGTAGCATTATCTAAACGAGAGGCTGCTGAGCGCAATGCGGCCATTGAGAAGCTTCGAAGGCGGCTCGGCGGAGGAGGGGAAGTGAAGTCATTAACGGAAAAGATGGGAACGCGGAAAACGATCATCCTCTCCGAAGCTGAACGTCGAGGAATGTCGACATTGCAGGAACAGCTGCGCGCGGCGGAAGATGCGAAGAGGTTTAAAGAAACATCCGATGAAGAGTTGGGTGCGGAATTGGAAGATGCCTTTAATTCTGCGGAGAGCGGTGAACTGAAGATGGATAAAAGGATTGAAGCGCCGATCGAATTGGATATCGATGATCTTAAAAAGCGGCAGGCGGACCGAGAAGTCGATGCAGACTTTGAGGACATCCAAAAACCTCCGGGACGAGAGGCCGCCTAGCATTCGCACGAACACGGATTAATAAAAGCATCCGCGACGGCGGATGCTTTTATGTCTTCTTCGGTGGGATCAATTACACCGTAACGTTTACGTCGGATGCTTCGACGGCTTCTCCTCCTTCTTCCTCAATCTCCTCCTCCGTCTCTTCGACTTCAGCGCTCTCAGCAACGTTCGGCAGGAATCCGGTTCCCGCGGGTATCAACCGTCCGATAATCACGTTCTCCTTGAGCCCTTCAAGGTTATCAACCTTTCCGGTGATTGCCGCGTTGATGAGCACCTTGGCCGTTTCCTGGAACGATGCCGCCGAGAGGAACGATTCCGTTGAAAGCGAAATCTTCGTGATGCCCATAAAGAGGTCATCCGCAACGGCCGGCTTATTCCCTTCCGCTTCCACGCGCTCATTCTCTATGCGGAAGCGCGAACGATCCACGACTTCACCCGGCAGGAGCTCTGCGTCTCCGGCGTCTCGCACGTACAACCTGCTGAACATCTGACGAATGATGACCTCAACGTGCTTCGCATTCAGCTTCTGTCCTTGCGATGCATAGATGTAGAGCGTCTCTTTGAGGATGTAGCGCATGACCGCATCCGAACCCTTGAATTTGAAAAGCTGGCTCAGATCCAAATGGCCTTCGGTAAGCGCGTCCCCCTTGCTCACCTCCTCACCGTTCTTCACGAGAATCTGGTATCCGATCGGCACGACGTACTCAGCTGAAGCCGGCCCTTCCCAGATCACCTTGACGTTCTTTCCCTGCGTCGCGATCGTTCCCGCATGTTCGGCCGTCACTTCCGTGCCGTCTCCCTTCAGAATGAGGATGTCTCCGGGATTGACGTTCGCGCCCGCCTTGACCTGCACCTTGTCCCCGGTTTCGCGCGCATGGATTTCTTCCTGAACGGCCTCGTGCTCAACGGCCACGATCTTGCCGCCGGAGTTCGTGTCAAAGACGCGCTCCCCGTTCGGAAGCTCAATGACGCGCCGCTCCCCGGAGCTGACCGTCACCTTGCCGGCAACTTCCGAGACGATGGCCTTGCGCTTTGGCGTCCGCGCTTCAAAAAGCTCCTCAACCCGCGGCAGACCCATGGTGATATCGCCTCCGGCAACGCCGCCCATGTGGAACGTGCGCATGGTGAGCTGCGTTCCCGGCTCACCGATGGACTGCGCCGCAATGATGCCGACGGCCGTTCCGAGCTTCACTTCTTCGTTATACGAGAGGTCGTATCCGTAACACTTTTGGCAGATGCCGTGCTTGTTTCGACACGTGAGCACGGACCGGACGTGCGCCTCCTGAACGTCTTTCCCTTCCATGGCGCGGATGTGGTCTTCCGTAATGAGCGTACCCTTTTTCACAAGCGCCTTCTTCCCCTTCACTTCCTTGATGTCGGAAATGAGCGTACGTCCGAGGAGTCGCGTCATGAGCGGCTCGCCGATGTGCTCGCACTCCTTCGCCGTAAGGAGCACTCCTTCGTTATCACCGCAATCCTCTTCCGTAATGACCACGTCTTGCGCAACATCCACGAGGCGGCGCGTGAGGTAGCCGGCGTTCGCTGTTTTGAGCGCCGTATCCGTAAGTCCCTTTCGCGCGCCGTGAGAGGAGATGAAGTACTCGAGCACGTCCAGCCCCTTGCGAAGCGATGACTTCACCGGAAGCTCGATCGTGGCGCCCGACGGACTGGCCACGAGTCCCTTCATGCCCACAACGTTCGTGAGCTGACCCACGGAACCGCGGGCACCGGACTCGATCATGGAGTAGACCGTTCCGAGCGGGTCCAGCGCTTCCTTACAGTACCGCTGCACCTGCTCTTTGACGTCCGCCCAGAGTTTGATGATCTGATTGTATCGTTCCGATTTCGTTAAGAGGCCTTCTTCATACTGCGCCTCGATCTCTTGGACTTTTTGCTCCCCTTCGGCCAAGAGCTGATCCTTCTCTTTCACGTACGGGAGATCACCCATGCCATAGGAGAATCCGGAGAGCGTTGCGTACTTGAATCCCGCTTCTTTCACTTCGTCCAAGAATCGCGCGGCGCGTTCGAATCCGCGAACTTCCAGCGTTATACGCGCAACCTCCGCGAGCTGTTTCGTGCCGATCGGCTCATTCTTGAATCCGATTTCTTTCGGGAAGAAGTCATTGAGAATCAGCCGTCCAACGTTCGTTTCCACAATTTCGTTATTCAGAGCCAAAACACGCGTCTTGATTTTTTCACGAATGGAGAGCGATCCGGCCTGATACGCATAAATGGCGGCTCTCTCGTTACCGAACGTCTTCACCTTCCCGTCTTTGGGCTCTTGAAGCGTCGTCATATAGAACGCGCCCCAGGCGATATCCTTATCCGGACGCGCCACCGGCTGTCCGGTTGCCGGCTTCAACAGGTTATTCGTTGAGAGCATGAGGTTCCGCGCTTCCTGCCGCGCTTCCGCCGTCAGCGGTACGTGCACGGCCATTTGGTCTCCGTCAAAGTCCGCATTGAACGCCGCGCAAACCATAGGGTGGATCTGGATGGCCTTGCCCTCGATCAGCACCGGCTGGAATCCCTGGATGCCCAGGCGATGGAGCGTCGGGGCGCGGTTCAAGAGCACGATGGCATCCAGCGCGACCATTTCAAGGATATCCCATACTTCCGGGTGATCCGCCTCAATGTATCGATTTGCGCTTCGAATGTTATGAACGAGTTCGCGCTTAATGAGCTCCGCGATGATAAACGGACGGAAGAGCTCCAGCGCCATAATCTTCGGGATGCCGCACTGGGACATCTTCAAGTTCGGACCGATGACGATCACCGAGCGGCCGGAGTAGTCAATGCGCTTTCCGAGCAAGTTCTGGCGGAAGCGGCCCTGCTTCCCTTTGAGCGAATCCGCGAGCGACTTGAGCTGGCGCTTCTTTCCCGTTGCCGCGATCACCGTTTTGGAATGGCGCGCGCTGTTATCGATGAGCGAATCAACCGCTTCCTGCAGCATGCGCTTTTCGTTTCTCGTGATGACTTCCGGCGCGTTCAATTCAATCAACCGCTTCATGCGATTATTCCTGTTGATCACACGGCGGTAGAGGTCATTGAGATCCGACGTCGCGAATCGTCCGCCGTCCAAAGCGACCATCGGACGAAGGTCCGGCGGAATGACCGGAACGGCCTTCAAGATCATCCAGCTCGGATCGATACCCTGGTTCATGAATGACTTGAGGAGCTTCAGCCGGCGGATGATGCGATCCCGCTTTGCGTCCGATGCCGTTTTCATTTCCGCTTCGAGGAGCTCCACCGTCGCCTGCACGTCCATCTTCATGAGGAGTTCATTCACGGCTTCCGCGCCGATTTTCGCTTCGAACACATGGCCGAATTTCAGAGACATCTCATGGTATTCGCTTTCCGAGAGAATCTTGAGCGGACGAAGTTCCTTGAGTTCTTTTTCGGAATTCGTAAATTCGCTTTCGAGGTCTTCGAGCTTATACTTTTTCGTTTCCTGGACCTTTTCGAGCGCATCTTCCGCCGCTTTCTTATTGAGACCCTGTTCGGACGCCTGAACGTTCGCCTTTTCGACTTCGCGGGTGAATTCCGATTCAATCGCCTTCTGCTTGCTCTTATACTCCGCGCGAAGCTGTTCGAGCGTATTGATGCGAAGCTCCTCGCTCACATCCGTTACGATAAAGCTCGCGAAGTAGATAACCTTCTCCAACTGTTGAACGCTCATGTCGAGCGTTGTCCCGATCTTCGACGGCACGCCGCGAAGGAACCAGATGTGCGTCACCGGAGCCGCGAGCTCAATGTGGCCCATGCGCTCGCGCCGAACCAGCGAGTGCGTTACTTCCACGCCGCACTTATCGCAAACGATGCCCTTGTACCGAATTTTCTTGTACTTTCCGCAGTAGCATTCCCAATCCTTCGATGGTCCAAAAATCTCTTCGGCGAACAGGCCCGATTTTTCCGGCTTCTGCGTACGGTAGTTGATCGTTTCCGGCTTCGTCACCTCACCGAACGACCACCCGCGAATAACCTCCGGCGACGCGAGCTTCAGCCGCATGGCGTCGAAATCCGTGGTCTTGATGTTTTCCGTTTGAAAAAATGGCATATCGTTAGGCGTTATTTCTCTTCTCCCGCTTTAGATTCGGAAGGTCCCCATTTGATGCCGTCATCCGCCGGGAGGACTTCCGGGAGCGGAGGCCGGGAGCGGAACGTTTCCACGCGTGAGGCCGTATCATCAATGCGTACTCCGTCCTGAAGGAGCTCAACGTCCAGACAGAGGCCCTTCAGCTCGCGGACGAGCACGTTAAAGGACTCCGGCACGTTCACCTTGAGAATCGGCTCGCGCTTAATGATCGCTTCATACGCCTTGGAGCGACCGGGAACATCGTCTGATTTGATGGTGAGAATCTCTTGCAGG
This sequence comes from uncultured Gammaproteobacteria bacterium, assembly GCA_964392485.1. Lineage (GTDB taxonomy): Bacteria > Patescibacteriota > Patescibacteriia > 2-12-FULL-60-25 > 2-12-FULL-60-25 > 2-12-FULL-60-25. The sequence continues at coordinate 6,761 of CAYMPS010000016.1, forward strand.
GTGTGCGCCGCGCCATAGGCTTCGAGCGCCCACACTTCCATTTCTCCGAAACGCTGGCCGCCGGACTGCGCTTTTCCGCCGAGCGGCTGCTGCGTGATGAGCGAGTACGGCCCAATGGAGCGCTGGTGAATCTTATCCTCCACCATGTGGTTCAGCTTAAGCATGTAGATGTACCCGACGGTCGGCGGGTTGTCGTACGCTTCCCCGCTCCTCCCGTCGTACAGCGTGATCTTTCCGTCTTCGGGGAACCCCGCTTCCTTCAGCTGTTCGCGAATGGTTTCTTCCGGAACGCCGTCGAACACCGGGCTCGCAACCGTATACCCCAGCGCGTTCGCCGCAAGTCCGAGGTGCGTTTCCAGAACCTGTCCGATGTTCATACGCGATACGACGCCGAGCGGAGAGAGGATGATGTCAATCGGGGTGCCGTCTTCCAGGAACGGCATGTCTTCCACCGGAACGATCTTCGAAATGACGCCCTTGTTTCCGTGGCGGCCCGCGAGCTTATCGCCGACCTGAACTTTTCGGAGATCCGCAACGACCACGATGTACTGCTTGATGACACCCGGCTGGAGCTTGTCCCCGGCTTCGCGCGAAAACACTTTCACATCCACGATGCGGCCGTGTTCCCCGTGCTGCAGGTAGAGGGAGGAATCTCGTACGTCGCGCGCCTTCTCACCGAAGATGGCGCGGAGCAACTTTTCTTCCGCCGAGAGATCCGTCTCCCCTTTCGGCGTAATCTTTCCGACGAGAATGGCACCGGCCTTCACCTCTGCGCCGATGTGAATGATGCCCTGATCGTCCAGGTTCTTCAGCTTTTCTTCCGAAACGTTCGGGATATCCGAGGTGACGACCTCCGGTCCGAGTTTCGTATCACGAACGTCGATCTGGTGGTGTTCGATATGAATTGATGTAAAGCGATCCGTATGCACGAGCCGCTCGCTGAGGATGACGGCATCTTCGTAGTTGTACCCGTCCCATGACAGGAACGTGCAGAGGAGGTTCTGACCGAGCGCCAGCTCCCCGCGCTCGCACGACGTTCCGTCAACGAGCACCTCCCCGGCATAGACCTCCTGCCCCTTCTGAACGGTTGGGCGCTGGTTGATGCATGTGGAGTGGTTTGAACGCTGAAACTTAATCAGGTCGTAGCGATGGATCTCTCCCTTCTTGGTTTGAAGTTCAATGTGGCTGCCGTCAACGGAAACGATGGTTCCGTCGTCCGGTGTAAGGATCGCGTGGCCGGAATCAACGGCCGCGCGGCGCTCCACGCCCGTGCCGACGATCGGCGTATCCGGACGAATGCACGGAACGGCCTGCCGTTGCATGTTCGATCCCATGAGCGCGCGGTGGCCGTCGTCGTTTTCGATAAACGGGATGAGCGACGTACCGACCGAAAGCACCTGCTTGGATGATACGTCGACGTAATCAACCTCATCCACGTCAACGGTGGTCGGTTCTCCGTGCTTTCGCGAAGCGACGCGCGAGTGGAGGAATCGACCGGTCTTATGATTGATCGGCGTGGTGGCCGGAGCCGTGGTTCCGCGCTCTTCCGTAAATGCATTCAGATAAACAATTTCATTCGTCACGCGCGCCACCACAGGAATGCGCTCAAATGCCACGGCCGTTTTCATCTCCTTCGCCAATTCTTTCGTGATCTCATCGCCTTTCTTCGCGATGACCTTTCCGTCTCCCGTCTTCACATCCGCGCGGAGCTCTTCGCCGACGCCGTCTTTGCCGTCATTCATGGCCCATGCCTTCACCTTGCGGTACGGCGTCTCGATGAATCCGAAATCATTAATCCGCGCGTAGCTCGCCAGGTGTCCCACGAGACCGATGTTCGGACCTTCCGGAGACTGGATCGGACAGATGCGGCCGTAGTGCGTGCGGTGCACATCGCGCACATCGAATCCCGCACGTTCGCGCGTAAGTCCTCCCGGACCCATGGCCGAAAGGCGGCGCTTGTGTTCGAGCTCGGAAAGCGGATTCGTCTGATCCATGAATTGCGAGAGCTGCGAACTCATAAAGAACTCGCGAACGGCTCCGATGACGGGGCGCGCGTTGATGAGCTTCGCCGGCGTAATCGTACTGATGTCCTGCGTGCTCATGCGATCCTTCACGATGCGCTCCATGCGCGCGAGACCGATGCGGAAGCGGCTCTGAACGAGTTCGCCGATGGCGCGCACGCGCCGGTTCCCCAAGTGGTCAACGTCATCCGGATCTTCCTGGGAGATGTTCAATCGAATGATTTCCCGGATGATCTGGATGATGTCTTCCTTCTTCATGATGCGGTTCGCCTCATCTTTGACGATCTCCCGATCGGACGGGAGCCCGAACCGCTGGTTGAATTTAAAACGTCCCACGGTTCCCAAGTCGTACCGCTCAAATCGGAAGAACATGGCGTGGATGAGCGACTTCGCGTTGTCCGCCGTGGCCAGGTCTCCCGGACGGATGCGCTTGTAGACTTCGATGTAGCCGTCGTCTTCGTTCTTCGCGGCATCCTTCGCGAGCGTGGATTCGATGTAGTGGTTTAACGGATGCGCATCGATGTCCTGAAAGAGCTCTATGATTTCTTCGTCCGTCGCAACGCCGAACGCGCGCAGGAGCGACGTCACCGCCACTTTGCGCTTTCGATCAATCTTCACCCAGATGACGTTCTTCGTATCCGTTTCGAATTCGAGCCACGCGCCGCGATTCGGAATGAGCTTCGCGCCATAGTAGCGGCGTCCTCGAACCGTCTCCGCCGTAAAGAACGCGCCCGCGCTCCGGACGAGCTGCGTGACGACCACGCGCTCAACGCCATTGATGACGAACGTGCCCCGATCCGTCATGACCGGCAGTTCGCCGAGGTACACTTCCTGCTCCTTCTCTTCGTTCGAACGCTTGTTCATGAGCTTCGCTTTGACGCGGAGCGGAGCCTCGTAGTTGATCTTCTTCGCCTTCGATGTCTTCTCGTCAAACTTCGGATCATCGAAGAAGTAATCCGTGAGGTGAAGCTCCAGATCACGGCCGATGAAGTCCTTGACCGGCGTGAGCTCTTTTAAGAGTTCGCGAATCCCCTCTTCGAGGAACCAGCGATAGCTGTCTTTTTGGACCTCGATGAGATCCGGAAGCGCCATGGCGTCACGCGATGACGTAAAAAAACGACGTTCCTCCTCTTTTCGAGGAACGCGACGGAACACCTGCTGCATTGGCATGGGTGAAGTGGGTTGCGTAGCGCGGATTCCGATCCCACCATCACCCAAGGAAAAGCGTACATATCAGCCGGAGACCCAAGGGGAAACGGTAGTGACGGGAGCGCGTAGGTTGGATTAGGACGATTGGACATCCCCCTTCGGGCATTAGCTCGAATGCATGGGGCGTCGAATCGGCGCAGGATCCGTCTCTGACGGATCAGATGCGTTGACCGCGTGTTCATTGACCGGTAGACGCAAATACCTCCCGTGACGAGTAAAAATCGGGAGGTGTTTGCATCTACGGAGTTACCTCATCATTGATTTGAATTGGTATGAGCACAGTCATGCTCTTTTGTTGACGAATGCGTGCAATGGTGGCCGAGGGCATGCATGCACTAATTCGTTCTGCGCGCGCGAATCTTAGCGAAGAATCAGAGCCAGGTCAAGGATCAACAAGAGTGGATAAATGCGTCAAAAAACTTCTCTACGCTTTTTTTGCTCTATAGAGCCATTCCTCGCATATACCAACGTATAAATACCTTGACAAAATATCCATTTTCTGATATAAAGGACGGTCCACTTAAGTGGCCGGGAAAGCGCCCTGCGAGATGAGCGGCCGAAAACATCGGAAGCTCGCCCCGCAGGGGGCCTACCCCCTGCACCTTTCAAATGGAGGAGAGAGATTTGCAGAGCTACTGGCTCTTGCCGTGTACGGATTCGTAATCCGTTCACAACCCGTCACGAACGGATTTCCGTTCGTCATCCGTCCCCTCACAGGGACGATCAGAAGGAACCGAGGCAGACGCCGTCATCATCATGATGACCGCGCATGGCCGGCGACAGTTCCCTTCTGAGGGAGCTGGTCGTTGATTCCTCTTAACGAGGAAGTCGTACATCACTATGTCACCGCTGCGCGTATGAACGCCCAAAAATACATTTGCGTCGACGCAAAAGCGAACATGACACGTATGTACGAAAACGCGCAGGACGTCTACGGACAACCTGCAGCCACTGCCATCGCCTCGAATCCTTAACAACCCACCCCCCTACAACCCGGGAGGGCATCCGCAAACCAAGGAGGGAATTTCCCGCCAACGAATGCAGCAGCCCACCCGACCGGCGAGCCCATCGCCGGGCACCGCTTAGAAACTGGCGACACTTGACGAGTGTCGCCTTTCTATTTATTAATATGTTTCTCGTTTTCAACGCACATTGCAAAGAAGAGGAACGCACCGAATGAATCCCCCGAACCGCTGGGAACAGCGAACACTCGACCAGCTCCATGAAATTCACGACCATCTGGTCGCGGAACGCACGGAACTTGACCGAGACATCTCGCGCATATCGCGATCATTCAATTGCGATTGTGAACTCGGTCGGAAGCGTGCACGCCGCGCAGAAGTATCTCAAAGTCTCGAAGACCTTGAGCGCATCATCCCTCTGCGGACCGTATCTGAACGCGCCGCGTAACATAACCGTCTCCGCTCTCCGCCCCTCGCTCATACCGTCTTGAGCGAGGGGTTTCCATATCTACCGAATCTTAACGAATGTTCGGCTCACATTTATCGCTCGTTTCTCACCCTTTTCCATTCAAATCAAAAAGGGTGAACGCGATACTTCGACAGCTTCCCTCTCGGGCGACCTTTTAGTCGCCCTGCCATCCGAAATCATCATTAAAAATGCTATGATGGTATCGGATGGCAAAACAGCGAACGTATCCTGCGAAAAAAACGAACGACCGGGCACGGACCACGGGATCCTTGCGCGTACGGGATATTGAGAAAAAAGTACGAAAACCGTCGGTTAAACCCGGCCAAACGTTCCGTAGCAAAAAAGCGTACAATCGAAGCGACCGCAAGAGAGTTGACCGTCGCACACTGACCGAGACTTGAATAAAATGAATATTTGTGGTTAAAGTGGAACATCCGATACGGATGTTTTTTCGCACGTTCTCACCAAGGAGGATGTATGGGCAAAAAATTGGCGAAGGTCCTTATCTTCATCCTGGCCATCATGCTCGGTTTGATGCTCGGCGCGTTCCTCATGTACGGATACATGAACCGCTCCGGCAATGCCGAGCGCGAGCCGCGCACCCAAGCGCCTCTCTGCGCTCCGGAGTCCGATCCGGACGTCTTGAATACGGAGCCGTTCCTGCTCTTGCCGGCCGAACACGGAATCTACATGCGCGAATATGCGGGAAAGGAAGTTCGTGATGACACGAACCTCTGAAAACGCATACATAAAGGTGAACGGCACGATCACGGCTGCCGGACTTCCAAAGCTCCTCGGCGCCCTCTGGAGACTCGACCTCGGAGACGCTCAGAGCGTCGCGAAGCTCAAAACCCGGTTCGGATCCGCTATGGACGAGTCCGCGGGTACCGTTCGCTTCGCGTCCGGATCCCTCCTGATCGTTCAACGCGCCTCGTTCAAGCGTATGAGCGATAAAAAGGTGCGGACGACGCATTACCGGATAACGGGATCGCTCGAGGAAGACGACCTGGATGCGATCACGGACCGCGGAATAGAATCTCATTGGGAGTCGAACGAGGACGATGAACTCTGCGTGTGTCTGACCACCGAAATTCAAGAGTACGCGGATTCCCGCAACTCCATCCACCTGGACTCTGTTCTTCCCGCTAAAAGCTGAAGCCGTCCGAAATAGTATTTCGGGCGGCTTTTCCATTATCAGAACGGAAGAGATCGAAAAGCCCTTATAAATGCTGAAAACAAAGGGATTATTACAATACAGGCTTAAAGGAGGGAAATGGGGCTTGACATTTTCCCATTTTTTTGATATATTATCCGGTCAGTTTGGAGGAGCTGATATTCAAAAAACGTCAGCATCGACCTGAGGAGGGTCGGAACGTACAGCCTCAAAGCGGGCTGTCGTTCATCCAACGCCATGAATGGATCGGAGGAGCCATTCATTATCCAATCTTGATGATGTATCGGGATTGGAAACAACGCGCACACTCCTCAGGTGCGCGATTTTTTATTCTCGCGAAGTGTGTGGAGAGGTCCCGTGCGTTCAGACACGTCTCGTGAACGAACGTCGGGTGCGCCGCAGGCTTTACGATCAAACCGGATCCGTCTGGTTCATTCGTAAGGACGGCGGCATAGGAGGGGAACCCGTCAGGGACATCCTCGCTGTCCGTCTCCACACACGTCGCGGGAATGAGCGATCGTCCGATAGAGGCATGGAGGGGGCATTGCCCTCTGCGTTTGAATGATTTTTCATTCCAATGCACCATAGGGTAAAAACAATCTGCGTGCGCACAAAACTCCGGCTTGGGCTGGACGGGTCGCTCACGGATCATTGCTCTGCTCGGGTGAGACTTTTGTCAGAGTCCGAGCCTTCTCCATACCTCTGCGGATGATGATCGCCCGCTCGAACACAGCGATTCTATATCAGAAAGATCCTCTTCCTCCACTGCTCTTAGCATCCTCAAATGGATGGTGCTGGGAGGAACGGAGAAACCCTCTTACGAAGAGCGTCCTCCTAACCACTCCCGTACATGCGGAACGTCTGCGTGTGCATGATTTCAACCAATCCGGTCACGAATGCGCGAACCGGTAGCGCTCTTTTCACAATAAAACCGTAGGAATACCGATCCCGTTTCGGGATCAACTGCCAAGGAGAACCATCGTGAGCAAACCCTACTATCCCCCATGTTTCGTCGAAGACGATATCAAAAAGGCGGAAATGTCCGTCGATGTCCTCAGGCCATTCCCCAGCACACTGCCTCCGATTGAGTGGGAAAAAGAGAGGGACATCCAAGGATTCAATGCCCCTATGCAAGGCGACACCAGACAAGCCGGCCAAAAGCCCGATGGCTCATGGTTCATTTCCAAAGGGACGATTTTCCATCACAGGCAAGTCCAGATTCGCTTCACCAACCACTTTCGCGGCCTTCGACATCTTACCTATTTGGGGAGTGAGAAACTGGTCGACGATCCGCTCTGCCACATCCTCTTCCACCCGCGAGCAAAAGACAATCTCGTGATAACGGAGATGGATGAGGCCATGCGAACGCCGAGAGTGGAGCAAGCATTAGCGGCATTCGAGCTGGCCAAGGCCGGTCTGCGCGAAGCAACGGAGCGCATCGAAGCGCGTTGCAGGGAAATCGATCCGGGATACGCGGGACTGATCCTCGGATTCAACGCTTCCGACCGAAGACAGAGTGCGGAAAAGGATGCATTGAAGCAAGCGCTCTTCGCCACCCGTGAACAGGTGGAGGATTCGTACTACGAAGCGCGCAACGCTTGTCAGAGAGAACTGGAGAACGCCAAGAAGGAACTGCGCTGGGCGCGCCACGACGCATGGTCTCCGCCCCCGAACAACCGCGATGCCAGAAATGAATACTGGGAAAAGATCCAAGGCGTCCTGATTCGAACGCTCCGTAACCATGGCGTTTACGGATTCGAACAGAAAGGATCCCAGATCATCAACGGCATGGTGCAGGGACTGATGGCCGGGACGTTCGCTCTGTATGAACTCGCGTCTCAAAAACAGGCGGATGATACGGCCGATAATTTGGGCTTGCCCATGGAGTCGAAGCATCGCCCGCTGGACATCGGCCTGGACCCGCTCCTTACGGCAATTCGGAGCGAGAACATGAACAGCGTGATCAAGGCGGGAAACGGCTATTTCGCGTACTGCGTCGTAAGTACGCATGAAGGGGAAAAACGGCAAAACGAATACCAGTCCACACAAGGCGCTTGCCTCGTTGGCAGAGTATGCGGTGAGTCCGGCGGGTGGGCAATGATCCTTCCGCTTTTCCTCTGGCGCGCGATTATCCTAAGCGTGGATAGCTACCTGTACCACGATTTGCCAAAACTCGTGTTCGGTTATACCGGGCACATCTGGATCAAAAAACAGGGCGACAAAGAAGTGATCTGCACTCGAAAGCGAAGAGTTCCACCTCCACAGCAGAACATCCAGACGGAGCATCCCGCCGCGGAAGAGCAGCCCGCGGGAGATGATGAGTTCGTATCTTCGGACGAATCTGAAGATTCGGATGAGGCGGAAGAGCCTCCTCCGGAAAGCGACGGCGAAACGGAAGATGGTCCGGGCGGAGCGGAAGGCGGTCCGGTCAACGGCGAAGGTGCGGACGCAGAGCCTCTTGAGGCCACTGCTCCCTCCTGATCCATCGATTGGGCTTCGGTATCCCTGCGGTTCTCGCGGGGTCGTGTACGTCACAGATGTACACGACCCCGCAGATCCCTTTGGCGTTTTTCATCGTTTGAAGAACTTCAAAGAGATCTTTCCGGCATTCGTCGGAGGGATCAGAACATTCCAACAAACATTCGGCCCGAACGCATCACTTAAAGGTGCGTTCGACGTCGAAGCATCCGGGAGATCCATATCTTCCCGATCCTTCGGCTTCCGTCCCTTCGGGGGCGGTGCTGAAAAAGAGGAGAGAGAAAAAAGAACGGATAGGGCACAGCAATGTGCTCCCGTTCAAAGGAGGAAAATAAAAGGAGGGGATGAGCGCGCAAACTTCTAAGCGCTCATTCAGACCGTTCATCGCTGTTTTTGAGGAGGAAGCGGCGAACAGAAGCGGTCTGACGCTTGGGAGGCAGGGATATGCAATTCTACTGCCTCCCCGCCTCACCGTTCTCGAGGAACCGTTCATTCCCCGAAAACGGCGAGGCGAACATTGACGCCGTTTAACGAACCCGTATACTGATAACACTTCGGAGGAACATGGATCTTATACAATCAAACGATCCGACGCTCGCTTACGTTCTTTTGGGAATCCTGTCGGTAGGGACATGGTGCCTGCTCATGTGGGGGTCAAGGAGACAGAATCAAAAACATGGAATCCTCG
>CAYMPS010000017.1:0-15686 GCA_964392485.1 uncultured Gammaproteobacteria bacterium
AACGTCCCTTCCTCCAACACGCTGAAGACGATGGGAAAGAGACGTTTCGGATTTCGATATTCGATGTTCGATATTGCCTTCTAGTACGCATCGTACTCCCGCATCGTCACATGCGATTCAACCTGTTTCACGGATTCGATGACAACGGAAACGACGATGAGCAGGGACGTGCCGCCGATGGCGAATGTGGACGTTCCGCTGTACGCCTGCATGATAACCGGCAGAACGGCGATCAACCCGAGGAAGATGGAACCGGCGAACGTCACGCGCGTGATTACGTGCTGGAGGTAGTCTGCGGTCGGAGGACCCGGACGGATGCCCGGAATGAAGCCTCCCTGCTTCTGGAGATTTTCCGCAACTTGATCGGGCTTAAAGATAACGGCCGTGTAGAAGTAGGTGAATCCGACAACGAGTAAGAAGTAGAAAACGCCGTAGAACAACTGATTCTGCAGGAGGGCGAGCCCCCATCGAGCCGTATTGGCGATCCACGCCGCTTTGGCCGTCAAAAAGAATTGGCCGACCATGGTTGGAAGAATGAGGAGGGAGATGGCAAAGATGATCGGGATAACGCCGGCCATGAGCACGCGGAGCGGCAAATGTGTTGAAATGCCGGATCCCATTCCCCGGACCTGCCGCGCGTACTGGATCGGAACGTTCCGCTGCGCTTCGGAGATGTATACGACACCCACGACCGTTATGACTGCGATGGCCGCGTAGCTCAACCACGTAATGAGCTGCGATGCGTCGTACGTAACGAGCGCCCGCTGAATCACGGACGGGAGGCTCGAAACGATGCCGGCGAAAATGAGGAGCGAAATGCCGTTCCCAACCTTCTTTTCACTGATGAGCTCTCCAATCCACATGAGGAATACCGTTCCCGCCGTAATGGTCATGATGATCGTTATGTAAAACATGAGGTCGCTGCGCACGAGAATCGGAACCGGAGAGGACTTCATGAGGGAGATGATGCCGATGGATTGAAGGATCGCCAACGGCACGGTAACCATGCGCGTCCATTGCGTAATCTTTTGACGGCCGGCCTCCCCTTCTTTCTGGAGCTCCTCGATTTTCGTTGAGATCATCCCCAAGAGTTGGAACATGATGGAAGCCGTAATGAACGGCGCCACGCCAACGGCGATAACCGAAAAATTCTCCAGCGTGCCTCCGCTGAAGAGGTTGATGAGCCCGAGCGCCTGATTCGATTGAAAGAATCCTTTGAGCGCAATGACGTCCACGCCGGGGAGCGGGATATTCGCCAGCAATCGAAACAGCACCATCATCATCCCGACGAACAGGAGACTGTTTCGGACTTCTTTAATCTTCCATGCTTGGAGGAGCTTTTGCCACATAGATCATTGCGCATTGCGCATTTCGTATTGCGCATTCTCTTTGTTTCGGAGCCCGAGCATCATCCGGGCATCATGCGAAATGCGCAATTCGCAATGCGAAATTATTAGCATCCTACTTCTTTGACGGCTTTTTGGCCATCTTCTTGTCTGAACGCTTCTTGTTCTTCTTCGATGCGACTTCCGTAACCTTCCCGCCCGCTTTCTCGATCGCCGCTTTCGCCGTAGGCGTCGTCAAAACATCGATAAGAGTGATCTTCTTGGTTATTTCACCCGTATTCACAACCTTAGCGCTCGGAACCGTCATGGGAATGAGGTTTCGCGCCTTCAACGCCTTCACGCTTACTTCCGATCCCGAATCAAACCATCGATCGAGCTGCGCGAGCGTGATCGTCTGCGGATGAATGCGGCCGCTCTTGAATCCGCGCATCTTCGGAATACGAAGGAGCATCTGTTTCATGCCCTTGAGCTTCAATCCGCTCTTTCCGCCGGAACGCGAACGCTGGCCCTTTTCTCCGCGGCCGGACGTTTTTCCTTTACCGCATCCTTCTCCGCGCCCAACGCGCTTTCGTCTGGAACGAGATCCTTTGGCCGGTTTAATTGTATGGAGGCGTAATTCTGACATATGATTACTTGGTTACCGAAGACTCCGTATCCGTTTGCCGGTTCTTACCATCCTTGGAAGCGCCATGCCGAGCCGCATGTTCATCCTTCTTCGCTTTTGGCGGCGTTCGAAGCTCCTTTAACGCCTTAAATGTCGCTTTGACATTGTTCGTCTTATTTGCGGAGCCCATAATCTTGGAAACGACGTTTGGAATCCCCGCGATTTCCAGCACCTGTCGAACGGCTCCGCCCGCCTTTACTCCCGTTCCTTTCGGAGCCGGTTTCAAGAGGACGATGGCTGAACAGTACTTGGATTTGATTGCGTGCGGAATCGTTTCATCCACCAACGGAACGGTAATGAGGCTCTTCCGCGCCTGTGCAAACGCTTTCGTCGTCGCTCCGGCCACATCCGTCGCTTTCCCCAAACCGAATCCCACGCGACCCTTCCGGTTGCCAACGATGCCGAGAGCACGGAATCGCATGCGCTTCCCGCCGGCGGTTACGCGCGTGATACGTGCGATTTCGAGCGATTTCTCTTCGTAATCCGACTGCTCCGGAATATCCGACTTCGGATCCCGGCGGCGGCCAAACTTCCCCCGATTCCCCCCGGGGCCGCGCTGGCGAATACGAAACGATCGGGCATCTGATCGCCCTCCGCGCTTTGGCGCTCCCGGCGCACCCTGTCCTTCGACAGACGGCGGGGCCGCCTGCGGTTCCGCTGTTTTAGGTGCCGCGGTTTGCTGAGTGTCCTTTTTTTCTTCCGTCATAATATTAAAATTTGAGTCCCCCTTCACGCGCGCCTTCAGCGAGCGCTTTGACGCGGCCATGGAATCGCTTGTCCCTTCGATCAAATACAACCTTCTCCACCTTCTTCGCAATGGCCTTCTTCGCAATGGCTTTCCCGACCTCAGCGGCGACCTCAACGGGAGTCTTGCCTTTTTTCGCCGCAGCCGTAACATCCCGATCCGATGCGGACACGATCGTCACGGATGTGGTGTCATCAATAATCTGAGCGGAGATGTGCCGAAGCGTTCGATTCACCGTTAACCGCGGACGCGTTGGCGTGCCCTTGACGCGAGCGCGGACGCGTACGATGCGTCTTGCCCGAGATTTCTGCAGTTTGATTAGCTTATTGCTCATAGATCCTTTGTTTACGCTCCTGCCTTCGCGGCCTTTCCGGCCTTCCGGCGAACAACTTCATCGATATACTTAATCCCTTTTCCCTTATACGGCTCCGGGGGACGAACGCGGCGAATCTGCGCCGCAACCTCTCCGACGGCCTGCTTGTCGATTCCGGAAATCGAAAGGGTGTTCTTCTCAACGGCAGCTGCAACGCCTTCCGGAAGTTCATAGTTCACCGGATGGGAAAACCCGACTTCCATCTGCACCTTGTTGCCGGAAACGGATACGCGATACCCCACACCGATGAATTCAAGCTTCTTTTCAAATCCTTTCTCCACGCCTTCCACGGCATTCGCGATGAGCTTGCGGTAAAGACCCCAAAGCGCCCGATCTTTGATCGCATCCGGTTGTTTCACTTCTACGACGATCCTATGCTCCGGCGTCATGGTCGCCGTTACGTGCGGATGGAGCTCAACCGCGAGCGTCCCTTTCGGCCCTTTGGCATTCACAACGCTCCCCGAGATGTTCACCTCGACGCCGTTTGGGATTTCAATGGGTTTTCGTCCGATTCGTGACATATCGTTTACGTAATTTCACACAAGACCTCTCCGCCGAGCTTGCGGCGACGGGCCTCTTTATTCGTCATCACACCCGCAGATGTCGATACGATGGCAAATCCGATATCTGACATAACACGCGGAAGCTCGTATGATTTGCGATAAATGCGCAACCCCGGCTTGGAAACGCGCTTAACCGATTGAATCTTCGGCGTCTTATTATCATACTTCAGCGTAATCGTGAGCGTCTTCTTCGGACCGTCCGCAACCTCCGAAACATCGGCCACGTACCCCTCGTTTTGAAGAATCTTCGCAACGCGGTACTTCAATTTTGAAGACGGGCTAACAACCGTCTCGTGTTGAGCGGCTTGCGCATTCCGTATGCGGGTCAAAAAGTCTGCGATAGGATCTTGAAACATATGCTTACCAACTTGATTTCGTCACACCGGGAAGTTCGCCTCGGTTTGCGAGTTCGCGGAAACAGATGCGACAGATGTCGAAATCACGGATGTACCCGTGCTTCCGGCCGCAGCGCCAGCACCGTCGAACTTCCCTCGTGGAGAACTTCGGTTTCTTACGTGACTTTGCTCGTTGATTCTCAGTAGCCATAATTATTTCTGAAATGGAAATCCGAGTGCTTCGAAGAGCAGGCGGCCCTGTTCCTCATTCTTCGCACTCGTTGTTACCGTTACCTCAAGACCGTGAACGCGCTCAACTTCATCCGACCGAATCTCCGGGAACGCGAGGTGTTCGCTGAATCCATAGGAGAGGTTCCCTTCGCGGTCAACGATCTTCTTTGGGATTCCCCGGAAGTCGCGAACGCGCGGGAACGTGAAGTTCACGAGCTTCTCGACGAAATCCCACATGCGCTTGCCGCGAATGGTGACCTTCAATCCCAGTATCTGACCCTTCCGTGTCTTGAAGTTTGAAATGGAAATACGCGCCTTGGTTTTTACCGGCCGCTGGCCCGTAATGCGCGCGAGAACGTCTTCCGCCGTCTCCATGAGTTTGCCGTCCTTGTGCTTCGCCGGTGCAATCGCAACGGATACCGTCACCTTCGTAAGGGTTGGAACGGCATTCGTATTCTTTAATCCGAGCTCTTTTTTAAGAGCGGGAACGATCGCTTTCTTGTAGTCTTCTCTTAAACTCATACGTTTTTCTTCTTATCTTCTTCAACCTTCTCCTCGCCCTTCGGCACAGTGCGCTTCGCCTCTGCAGGCGCCTTCTCTCCCGTTACTCCCCGCTCGTTGCCCTTCGTCCGATTCCGATGCTTGTGCCGGCGCGCCTTTCCGTCTTCGCCTACAATCTGTACGTTCGAAGCGGAAATCGGCATGGAGAATTCGATTGTCTGGCCTTTTTCTCCCTGCTTCTTCGTTCGTAAATGGCGTTTACAGACATTGAGCCCCTCCACGACCACGCGACCAAGCTTCGGAAATGTCTGAACGACTTTTCCGGTCTTTCCGTTGTCTTTTCCGGTGAGGATTTTTACCGTATCACCTGTTTTTACTCGTAACTTCATAAGATTTATAGGACTTCCGGGGCCAACGAAACGATCTTCGCGTACCCGAGAGCGCGGAGTTCGCGCGCCACCGGACCGAAGATGCGTGTTCCTTTCGGCTCCTTTGTCTTTCGATCAATAATCACCGCCGCATTCTCATCGAATCGAATGTACGTCCCGTCCGGGCGCCGCGTTTCCTTCGCCGTCCTGACGAGCACGGCGTGCACAACGTCCGACTTCTTCACGGCCGCGCGCGGAACAGCCTCTTTTACCGCACACGTTACGACATCTCCAAGTCTCGCGTATCGCTTCTTGTATCCGCCGAGTACTCGAATCACCTGAAGCTTTTTGGCTCCTGAGTTATCCGCTGATTTAAGCATTGATCGATGTTGTACCATACAATTCTCTTATGCGGCGGTTATCGTCCGTACGTATGCCCAGCACTTATCCTTGGAGAGCGGACGACACTCCTGAAATTCAATTAAATCACCATCGTGCGCTTTGCCGAGCGGATCGTGAACCTTAAAGTTCTTCGACACCGTGTACATCTTTTTGTACTTCGCGTGCGCAACCCGGCGATCAACACGAACCACGGCCGTCTTCGTCATTTTTGTTGAGACGACGGTACCGCGTAATCGACGTTGCTGTGTTCCATTCATAGTCATTATTCCTTGGTTACTTCTTCCCGTTTCTGTTTCAAGACCGTCTTGATCTGCGCGAGCTCCCTTCGTGCCTTCCGGAGATCTCTCACGCGCGTCTGCTGGCGCGTCATCACCGTAAAACGCAAATCCCGGACATGCGCTGCCGTTTTTGCCAAAAGCTCGGTGAGCCGCTTTGGCGATTGATTGCGGAGTTCCTTAATATCCATATTACGATTCTCTGGAGATGACCGTTGCTTTGCACGGAAGTTTATAGATCGCGTCCTTAAGCGCCTGCCGAGCTTTATCCTCCGGAATTCCATCTATCTCAAAGAGGACCATGCCCGGTTTCACTTCCACCACGTAATGCTCCACCGCACCCTTCCCGGATCCCATGGGCACCTCGCTCCCCTTGCGCGTGATCGGATGATCCGGAAATACACGGATCCACATCTTGCCTCCGCGGCGCAAGTAACGCGTCATCACGCGGCGGCACGCTTCGATCTGTCGTGAAGTGAGCCATGCCGGGCTGAGCGCTTTCATTCCATACGTACCAAAAGCGAGCGTCAACTTATCCGTTGCCTTTCGTCGGAACAGGGCGCGGCCCTTGTGCCACTTGCGATGCTTTACTTTCTTGGGAATTAACATAGATCCTTATGTCGTAGGCGCTGTCGATGCCGCATCTCGATGCGGTGAACGGCCTCCCCCTCCGTAAGACGGACGATCTCCCCCGTGTCGGCGATCACGCGGTCCGCGCGTGGGAGTTGTCGGCTGATACATGGAGAGACGGTCCTGCTCGAATACATCTCCGCGATAGATCCAAACCTTTACACCGATCGTTCCCGCCTTCGTCTGCGCCACGGTCTGTTCGTAATCGATATCCGCACGAAGACTCGTAAGAGGAATCTTTCCCCATCCGAGCCACTCACGGCGCGCGATTTCCGCTCCGTTCAACCGACCGGAAACGGATATTTTCGCACCCAGCGCACCGGATCGCTTCACGCGTTCAATCGTCATCTTTAAGACGCGGCGAAACGGCATGCGCCGCTCCAGGTCTCCCACGACCTGTTGAGCCACGATTGCCGCATCAAGGTTCGCTTTCGGAACTTCAACCACATCCACGCGAAGGTTCACCTTTCGTCCACGGAAAAATTCCTTCATGATCTTCTTCCGGAGCTCCTCAATGCCGGCAGCGCTCCTTCCGATGACGAATCCGGGCTTTCCGGTGTGAATTTTGATGCCAACAACGCCCTGAGAGCGCTCGATGGACACATTGCTCACCGCACCGTCTTTCAGCTGTGTTTTTACAAAATGACGAATGCCTAAATCCTGCTGGAGCTGCTTCCTGTATGCATCGCCACGCGCAAACCAACGACTGGGCCACGTCGTCGTGACTCCCATGCGGAACATTTTTGGATGAACTTTATGACCCATATTATTTTGTGGTTGAATCCTTAGCAGCCTTCTTGACTGCCGGTTTAACAGCTTTTTCTCCATCAGCCGTTTTAGCCGGATCCTTTGCGGATTTCTTATCTGTCGTTTTTACCGATGTTTTCGCGGACTTCTTGTCTGCCTTTTTCTTACCGCCCTTCATCTGTGATCGATGGACGTCTTCCGGCGTCTCGTCGCTCAACACGATCGTGATGTGAGATGTACGCTTGCGAATCGGCGCCGCTCGTCCGTACGCACGCGGCCTCCACCGATGAAGCGTCGTGCCCGCATCCGCAACAACCTTCGCGACGCGCAACGTGGACAGATCCGCTTTGTCGTTGTGTTCCGCATTTGCCATGGCACTCTTCAGGAGCTTCAAAACAGGACCCGCCGCTTCTTTCGGGCTGAATTCCAACTGCTGGACAGCCGTTTGAACCGGCAATCCTCGGACCGTATCAATCACGAGTCGGACCTTTCGGGGCGACATGCGTAGATTTCGGAGACGTGCGCTAACTTGCATACATTTACTTCTTCTTCTGTTCGAGTTCCTTCATCATCTTTCCACCGTGACGGGTGAACTTACGCGTCGGAGAGAACTCGCCGAGCTTATGGCCAACCATGTTCTCAGAAATGAGAACGGGGATGTGCTGCTTGCCATTGTGAATCGCCATCACGAATCCAACCATTTCCGGCGTGATCGTCGAAGCACGCGCCCACGTTTTGATCGGCGTCTTATCCCCCTCCGTCAGCTTTGAAACCTTCTTGAGGAGTTTCGCGTCCACGTATGGACCTTTTTTTAGACTTCGAGACATAATTTATCGTTTCTTCTTCTTACGTCGTGTAACAATGAGCGCCGTGGACGGCTTTTTGATCCTTCGCGTCTTCACGCCGAGCGCTTTCTTTCCCCATGGTGTTTTCGGACCCTGCTTCAAACCGATCGGGTTTTTTCCTTCACCTCCGCCATGCGGGTGATCAACCGGGTTCATCACTTTTCCGCGAACCGTCGGACGAATTCCCCTATGGCGCATGCGTCCGGCCTTTCCCCATCGCACGAGACGCCAATCCGGATTCGAAACGGAACCGATCGTCGCCGAACACTTCTTGAGGACCATGCGGATCTCGGATGAAGGGAGTTTGAGCGTCGCGTACCTGCCTTCCACAGCCATGATCTGAACACCGGCGCCGGCGCCATGCGCGAGCTGACCGCCCTTTCCCGGCTGAAGCTCCACGGAGTGAACTCTGATGCCAACCGGAAGCATATCGAGCGGCAACCGGTTCCCCGGAATGATCTCAATTTTCTTCGTAAGCGAGGAGACGACCATGTCACCGACATTCACGCCTTCCGGAGCAAGCATGTATCGCTTCTCACCGTCCCGATAGACGAGGAGGGCGATGCGCGCACCGCGGTTCGGATCGTACTCGATCGCATCGATGCGTGCGGGAATATCGTACTTATTTCGTATAAAATCAACGTCGCGGATAAACTTTTTGTTCCCGGCGCCCTTGTGCCGGACGGTAATACGGCCGTTCGTTCGACCCGCTTTTTCTTTCTTGGTGAACTTGAGCGCCTTCTCCGGCTTCTTCTTTGTGATATCAGAAAAATCCTGCACGGATGAATTCCGGCGGCCTTTCGTAACTGGGCGATACTTCTTGATGGGCATAACGTTTGATTACACGCCTTCGACGAGCGTTATCGTCTGACCTTTCTTCAATTCAACGAGCGCTTTCTTCCACGCGTTCCGGCGACCCTTGATACGTCCGCGGTTCATAACCTTTCCGATTCCGCGCTGCGTTCGGACATGCGTAACGTTCACTTTGTAAATCGCTTCAACCGCTTTACCGATCTCAACCTTATTCGCGGAAATCGGAACATCGAATACGTAGATCCCCCTGTCTGCCAGAACGGCCGCCTTCTCACTCACGTGCGGCTTCAGAAGGAGTCCGGAGAACATCCCGGCCTTAGTATCAACGATGGACACTTCCTTTTTATCTTCGATTTTCTTTTCAACCTTCTTTTCAGCAACCTTTTTTTTGCCATCCTGTTGAGCGACCTGCGGGGTTGCCCCTACGGATGCCGCTACGGACTTTTTTGCCGTCTGAAGAGCGTCCGCCTTTTTGGACGGTTGCTTCGCCTGCTGTTTCTTAAATCGATCGAATAGTGCCATATTTGTTATTTTACCTTGTTGTACAAGGATTCAAATGCCGGAATCGCTTCTTTTTCGAAAATGACCGTATCAAATCGAAGGATGTCCACCACGCTCAAAGCATTTGCCGTAACTACGAACACGTTGTCTAAATTTCGTGCCATGCGCACGAGTTCCGGACGCGAGCTCGGAATGATGTAGAGCGCCGTTCGTTTCACCGGGAGCTTCTGGAGAAGCGCCGCGAGTTCCTTCGTTTTGCTCGATGCGGGTTTGAACGTTTCGACGATGAAGAGCCGTTTATCCGCAACCTTATCGGACAATGCCATGAAGAACGCTTTTTGCTTCGCCTTCCTGTTGATCTTCACGCCAAAGTTCCGAACGTTTCGCGGACCGAACGTAATACCGCCGCCCACCCAGATCGGAGATCGATTGGATCCGTGTCGCGCGCGTCCCGTACCCTTCTGCTTCCATGGCTTCTTCCCGCCGCCGCGGACCTCTCCGCGCGTCTTCGTGTGGCCGATGGGACGCCTCGCATTCGCCAACTGAGCAACGATCGCTTCATGCACGAGTCCCGTATTTACTTTCACGCCAAAATGAGCGGCATTCAATTCCATGTCGCCTGTTACTTTTCCTTCAATGTTATAAACAGATACCTTTGGCATACATTTATACGGATACGATTTCAATGACGCTGTTCCGCGCACCCGGAAGCGCGCCCTTTACGGCGATAACGCCGTTCTTCACGTCAACGATTTCCAAATTACGAACGGTAACGGTTTCATCCCCCATGCGGCCCGGCATCCGCTGGCCCTTGAACACGCGCTGTGGACCGGTTGCACCGATAGACCCGATGGCACGCAACTGATCTTTGTGACCGTGGGAAGCTTTTTGTCCTTTAAAATTATACCGTCTCACAACGCCTTGAAATCCTTTTCCCTTGGATCGACCGCTGACATGCACCTTCTCACCCGGTTCAAAAATGGCCGCATCGATACTGTCGCCACGCTTATACGTATCCGTGTTCTCTGCATGGAATTCACGGAGTGTTCCGTACTGCTCGAGGTCTTTCAGGTGTCCGAGCTGAGGCTTCTGAAGTTTTCGTTTTGGCTGGAAACCGAGCTGGACCGCGGTGTAGCCGTCAATATCCTTTGACTTCACCTGCGTGACCACGCAAGGACCCGCTTCAACGAGCGTAACGGGAACCACCGTCCCATCCGGGCGGTATATCTGTGACATCTCTATTTTTCGACCAAGAATGAATTTCATATGGATTGGTCCCGTTTCGCGGGACATCGCTAACCGGCTGAATCCTCGACCGACGGAAAGCGGTCGAAAAAGCCAGAGGTCTGATTCACGATGATCATCATCATAGATAGACCTCTGGCCTCGGAGCGTACGAAGCGCATTCACCGCCGTTTGCGATAAATGATTCTAAATGGTTGTTATTGAACCCGCGTCCACTCGTCGCTGCAGGGAGGTTATACCGTAACGCTTCTTTTCGCTCGAAGCGCTTACTCTCACCATCCGTTTCATCTGATGTTGAGAGGATAACTTACTCCTTGGGATAAGTTCCGCGGGGGAACGTTGATGCGGCCGACTGCCAGCTGCCGATTTACATTTTAATCTCCACATCGACACCTGCAGGAAGATTCAGACTCGTGAGCGCTTCGATCGTCTTGGCATTCGGATCGAGAATATCCACAATGCGCTTGTGAATACGCATCTCGAACTGCTCACGCGCACCCTTGTGCACGAACGTCGAACGATTCACCGTCCACTTCTTCTTCTCCGTTGGGAGGGGGACGGGACCGATGACACTTGCACCTGATCGCTCCGCCGTATCAATAATCGTACGGGTGGATTGATCGATGATCTTGTGATCATACGCGCGAATTTTGATTCGCACGCGGTGTGCATCGCTCTTCTTTTCTTTCTTCGTGTCAGCCATGAGATTTTTATCGGATCCGTCTCCCTGACGAGGGAGAAGCGATCCACTCATCTGCCGGAAATATTTCCGTGAGATGAGCGGACCGCCTCTCTTGCCTAGAGGCGGTTCACTTGAATTGATTACTTGATAACTTTGGTAACGATACCCGCACCAACCGTCTTGCCGCCTTCGCGGATGGCAAACTTCATTTTATCTTCCATGGCAACCGGAGAAATGAGCTTGACGATGACGTTCGCCGTATCTCCCGGCATGACCATTTCCGTACCTTCTTTAAGGGTCACTTCACCCGTTACGTCTGTGGTTCGGATGTAGAACTGCGGCTTATAGCCCTTGAAGAACGGCTTGTGTCGACCACCTTCGTCCTTCTTGAGCGCGTAGACTTCCGCTTCGAATTCCGTATGCGGCGTGATGGATCCCGGCTTGGCCAAAACCATTCCGCGCTCCACTTCGTCCTTCTTAACCCCGCGGAGGAGGATACCCGCATTATCGCCCGCAAGACCTTCGTCGAGCTGCTTGTTAAACATTTCAATACCGGTGACAACCGTCTTCATCGGCTCCTCGCGGAGTCCGACGATTTCAACTTCGTCGTTGAGCTTAACCGTTCCTCGTTCGATGCGACCCGTTACAACCGTGCCGCGGCCTTCGATGGAGAACACGTCTTCGATCGGCAGAAGCAACGGCTTTTCAACATCGCGTTCCGGTTGAGGAATCTTTTCATCAAGCGCCTTGAGTATTTCGATAACAGGCTTGGTAGCCTCCGGATCCGTCGGATTTTGAAGCGCCTTCAAGGCAGAACCTCGAACGACCGCTGCGTTATCTCCGTCAAACTCATATTTCTTGAGAAGCTCGCGGACCTCTTCTTCAACGAGATCGATCAACTCCGGATCATCAACCATATCCACCTTGTTCAAAAACACGACGATTTCCGGCACACCCACCTGACCTGCGAGCAAGATATGCTCCGCCGTCTGCGGCATGGGACCGTCTGTTGCGGATACGACAAGAATCGCACCATCCATCTGGGCCGCACCCGTAATCATGTTCTTAATGTAGTCCGCGTGTCCCGGACAGTCGACGTGCGCGTAGTGGCGAGCATCCGTCTCATACTCCGTATGCGCCGTGGCAATGGTAATACCGCGAGCTTTTGACTCCGGAGCTTTGTCCAGGTCATCAACACCCTTGGTCTGCGCCGCTCCACCCTGCGCGTTCAAAACGGCGAGGATTGCGGCGGTTAACGTGGTCTTCCCGTGGTCAACGTGACCAATGGTTCCGACGTTTACGTGCGGCTTGGATCGATCGAATTTTTCTGCCATATAAAGGCTAAGTTAATAGAATTTATGAGGGTATGTAATTTTGAGCACGAGGAGTATACCACCACCCAAAAATCCACGCAAGGGGTCGATCTTACTGTCAATGAAGCCAAAAAATGGCTGTATCCGGAGGAAGATTTTTAAAAGAAAAGCCCGTTTTTACGAGCTTTCTTTATCTTCAAGCGGTTCAAAGTAGAAATTATCTTCCAAGAATCGCTCCTCCGGCGGCTCCGGAGCATCCACATCCAGAGATGAGAGCGGTTCGCTCGCCTGCTCGTCAAAACGCTCCATAGTGAGGTCCGCGAGCGCCTGCGCGATCTCGTCGCGTTCCTCTTCGACTTCGTCCGTGATCCTCGGCTTGCCCGATGAGATGGGACGGGACACGCCGACCATGGACGCAAAGTCCTCGAACGGCATAACAACCTGGGGCGAATCCCCGCGCTCATTCGTAATGACGACCGGGATACCGAGTTTTCGTGCGGTATCGAGAATGTGGTTCAGACTCATAGTATGAACCATATCATCATGGTGGGTTGGAGTTGGCAAGAGGGAAATCGAGTGATGTGTGGACGAGTGGACGAAATGCATCGACGGGTTGACGGACAAGAGCCGTAAGCGTAAACAGACGTCATCGATCCTTCACCAAGGCTTCCCGCCCTGAATCCCAAAGAAAGGAAAAGGCTCGTGACAGAATCTTATACCGATGAGATCGTTCAAGAATCCGATGAGATCGCACTGTACGCGTGCGGTCATAAAGGATTTATCAAGTACACGTTTTCCTACCTGGGGTTCAAGTTCGGTACCATTCCCAGGATGATTGAAAAGCGCGACCTGTGTCCGGCGTGCATCTGGAAACGGATGCGGCCGCAAATCATTCTATGCGCGACATGCGGTCTTCCGATTCTTCCGGGCAATCAGGTCGCTAAAGTCCCGATCAACACGACGAGCTTCGAACATACGTTCGAGGCGTCTCCAGGTGCATATCTGTCCTGCACGAGATGCATCGGCATCGGATTCACCGGACATTGGACGGGCAAACGATACCGCGCGCTCCAGCTTGTCCGTGTCACCGGAGACGGAACGCAGATCCTCCATTAAGTGCGCTGCACCCCTCCACCTCTCACATATCCCCCGGCTTTGGTCGGGGGATTCATTTATAGAAAAAGATAAGGCCGGCATCCCGATGGGAGCCGGCCTTAGCAATGAGCAACCTAAAATCGTTACGCGGTCTTGCGACCGGATGCGCGCCCGGTCATCTCACCGCGTTGAAAGTGCCGAGCGATCCTGTAGGCTTCCGCGGAGAGCTCGTGGAACTTACGGTCCACGGCCTTGCGATTACGTATGGGTCCGCGCACGCGGTGGCCGCCGCGGCGTGTTTCCGTATACGTGCCCCCGACAGCCAAGACGAGCGCCTTGCAGGGATATGAATTCTCCACGATCGTCGTGCGTTTTTGCTTTCTGCCTTTCGGTCCTTCCCACACCCTCTTGGGGTAGGAGTCCACGGGAGCCACGTAGTCGTTCGCCGCGAGCGGCTCGATGTCGCCGTGCTTGATCATGGCCTCGAAAAGCTGACTCACGAGATGACGAAGCAGGTCCACGGACGCGTGGCAGCAACGGTTAGCCGGGTCCGAACGATACTGCTCGACATTCCGCGCCTCTCTGGCTTCCTCTTCGCGGTCCGCGATGAAAAAGCCTCGGTGCGCCTTCCGAATCATGTCCCATGCTCGCCAAAAATCACCCCGTTCGATGAAGTGCTCCGTGCGCTCCTTCCAATACGGCGAGAAGTCAACCACGCAGTAGAGCGGATGATTGGTCGACGTCAAGTTGTCGCGCATCTTCCGGTGCGCATCATTCCTGGGCTTCGCGATGCGACCGAGCAGATCCGCGTTCATAAGCTGCGGAACGATCTCCTCGCTCAAGTCGCCGTTTCCCTTTTCCCAGACCTCATATGGCAGCAGGAGCACGGTCTCGACGAAACGCGTCCAGCGCGGAGTCCCCTCCCGTGTCTTTTTGAGAAACGTGAAGAGTTCCCGCTGGTTCGCGCATACGGCAATGGACGTGACGAGGTCCTTGTCGTCGGCTCCTTCCTTGATGAGCCGGTCCAGAATGTCACGGCTCGCATTGAACCCTTCGGTCCGGTCAACCTCCGCGAGATCGTCACCATTTTCTTTGAAAAAGGTGTCTTCCGCCGCTTCGATTGCCATTGGATCGTACGATTCCCTCTTCTTCAATGCCATGTGCAGCCTCCTGCCCCGGTTAAACGGGACACTTTGAGGATGTTTTGAATGTCCGAAGCCTTATGGCTTGCGGAAAAGCAAGATCAAAGGACGGTTCAAGATAAACAACTTATGAAATATTGTCAATAATGCAAAAGGAAGCGGGGAGTCGCATTCCCCCGCCCGCATAACTCCCCGCTCCCTACCTCCTAAAAAAACGAAAGAGCCCGCAAAAAGCGAGCTCTTGGAGGTTGTGAGACAGGAGGATGATTCGCGCGGAATCAGGCGGCGCAACAGCGTTGCTGCGGAGCGGCGTGTCGGATCATGTATGCGTAGTGGTAGGCTTTGAGACGGATCTCGTACGGCAATGCCTGAAGAAATTCCTCATCTTCAGCCAGCGCCAGAAACGTATCCCTGTCGCGCGAGCTTATGAGCGATCCGTCTTCCGGCCGAGCATGCTCGATCATGAACGCGAGAACCAAGTTTAAGCGATTCAAGTGGCGGCGAACTCGCTCGGCGCGGGTTTGCGCAGCGCTGCGCAGATCTTCATCGAGTGAACCCATGAACGCGCTGTCGCGATTCAGAGCGAGAAATTCTTGGATCAGGCCGAGTTCCGAAGTCATTCCGTTTTCCGGCAGCTGGATGAGCAGCTCGACGAGCCGCTCCCCGGGACCGAGGGCCGGGTCTGTTCGTTTCATGACACTCCTGTCTCTCTGAGAGGGTAAAAGGCCGAGGGTTGGACGGGAATCTACAGGATCCATTATACACTGTCAAGGTGAGAGCCCTCAGACCTTGGATTGTTGGATTATTAGGGCTGAAGAAACATGAGAACCTTCCACTAGCAATCTAGCAATCTGAGGATCTAAAGCCTGA
>CAYMPS010000018.1:0-15651 GCA_964392485.1 uncultured Gammaproteobacteria bacterium
AGCCATAAAATCTTTTTGTGTCTGCGCAACTGCCGCAAGATGTCTATTTACAGCGCTTAGGTGTGAGTTTACATTATAATTATGTACTATTAACGAGACTACGTACCAAATCATACCTATCAGAGCAAGTTTCGCTACCCCTAGTTGCCACAACGAATTTTTATATTTTTCCTGTTCAACGAAATATAAATATGCGATCAATATATCTATTGTTCCAATAAAGGCTAAAGTAATTGACCATTTTATTTTTCTGAACCATTTATCGGCCATTAATTTGTAGACATCTCTTTCCTCAATAAAGTGTTTTGCAGACACTGCTGATGCAATTTCGCCATGCTTAGATTGATTAAGCTGTTTAGAGATAGTTCGGATTTCATCGCTTTGTTTTTTTATTTCTGAGAAGCTATTTTGTAATTCGTTAGACATCCTATTAAAATTATTTTTTGCTTCCTCGGCTTCGAGTTGTTTTCGTTTGAGTCCAATTAAATTTTTGTCATCTGACAACTCTGATATTGCCAAATGATCTAGGATAGGTCGAAGTTCCTGTAGAGTTCGATCGGCAAAGCGCACAGATTCATTTTCTAGCTCATCATGTTTTTCCAAAGTGTTTTCATGGATTGTATTATCAAAGGACTGAATTTTATTCAATAACTCCATTAATTGGTTAACTCCTTTATTGATTGCATTTTTGTCTTTTGTAGTCAGATCATCATCATTAGGTACATTAATAAGATGTGTAAGTGCAATTCGTACTTTTTCTAAATTCTTATCAGCCTCAGTAAAATTCCACTTCTTTCCTAAGTCGTCTCTAATGCAAATTGATTTAATGTCAACGTTTGTAATATCCATAATATTGATCAGATTGTTAAGGATTTGATCTTATGAGCAATTTCGAACTTTGTCTATGTTTTCTTAAAAATGTTGTCCTTTACTGCCAAAACTGGAAACACCACCACCGCATTCCAAATCCTCCTCCATCGCTTCGGTTCTTTGATCAAGCGATACAGCCATTCCAGACCCATTGAGCGCATCCATTTTGGCGCGCGTTGTACGGCGCCGCCCCAGTAGTCGAATGTCCCGCCAACGCCGACGATGGCCTTGAGGGTCGGGAATTCACTGATGTACCGTTCGATCCAGCGTTCCTGCTTCGGGTGGCCGAACGCGACCAGCAGGATATCCGGAGACTGGAGCGTAAGCCTGCGGCGCGCCTCTTCATTCGCACCGTCCCCTTCTCCTGTAATCGTGACCGCACCTCCGTTTTCGGCATAGCCTTTGAGTCCCGGGTACTTCTGCGCCATCTTCGCGTACGCTTTTGATGCAATGTTCTGCGCTTCCCCGCCGATGAATCCCACGGTTTGTCCGGTCTCACGCGCCCATGCCACGAGGGCTTCCGACAGGTCGACGCCCGTTGTTCTGGCGAGCCGTTTTCCGTGAAGGAATCCGAGGAGTTTGAGTCCGATGCTGTCCACGATGCGTATGTCTGCGTTTCGAAGCGTTTGCGCATAAACGCTATCGCGCTTCGCGTGCAATAAAATTTCCGGGTTCGCGGTAACGATCCAGCAGGGGCTGTTCGGCTTTCGATGCTCAACTTCACGAATGACCTCCTCGCTCGTGAGCCCGCGAATCTCAAGACCGAAACAGTTAATTTGAGAAGGGGAATTCATGGATGGTTCGATAGACGGGCCCGCGATCCGTTAAGGTGCTCTGCATGAGCGCGAAGCCCTCCGGCTTCCATTCGTACGGTCCTATGCGCTTCTGCCACTTCGGAAGGCATGCACTCTTGGAGCTGGCTCTGGCAAGCGTTACGTGCGCATTCCATTTTTTCATATCAATGTCCGGCGCAAAGTCCGCAAGTTCGTTCCTCATTTTTTTAATCATGCGCCTCCATAGTTCGATGGGCTGCAGAACGCCGTTCGCAACCAAGACTTTCGGTTTCGGCTCAAGGGCCGGGAAACATTCCAAGCGGTTGAATGTAAACGTCCCGAAACCGCGCTTGTAGTATTTGCAAATGCGCACAACATCCTTGATGTTTTTCGGGTCAATATCGCCGAGGAAAACGAGGGTCATATGCCACAGCCGTTCATCCACGCGATGGAGGTTTTTCGGTTTATCAGCGCTAATTAACGCTTCGGATAATTCATCACGAAGATGTTCGGGGAGAAGCATGCCCAGGAAGCAGCGCATGTTTTAAGCTTACATTACTGTAATGAATATTGCGATATGAATATTACGAAATGAATATCGCGAGATTAATATTGCGAAATGAATATTTCTCGTTTTCGATGTCGTCTCTCGGCGTGGGGCATGGGAATATTTATAGTGCAATATATCATGTTCTGATCCCCTTCCTTTGCCGGTATTTGTTTGCGGCCTTGTAGCGCGCGAGCTCTCGTTCCAGCATGGCCGCGGCATGTGCGAACGCTTCTTCGTTATCGGACGCCTGTTCACTCATGAGTTTTTCCGCTTTGAGCTTCGCTTCTTCGATGATGCTCATGTCAAGCTCCTCTCCGCGTTCCGCCGTATCCGCGAGCACGGTTATGCGGCCGCCTTCACCGACCTGAACGAAACCGCCGGAAAGCGCCACGTCTTCGATGCTCCCGTCCTTGCGCGTTAATTCCGCAACGCCCGCTTTGAGATTCGAAACGATGGGGATGTGATGATCCAGGATGGTCACCTCTCCGTTCTCTGTAGGCAGGGTCGCCTGAATAATCTCTTCTTCGAAGAGGACTCTCTCGGGCGTTACGAGCTTGAAATGCATAATACTATTGTTGAATGGCTACATTGCCGAATTGTTTTCTGCATGTTTAACGATATGGCAATTCAACAATGTAACAGTTCTATTTCGTCACTTCATCAATCCCGCCTTTCATATAGAAGGCCTGCTCCGGCTTGTCATCGTGCTTCCCTTCCAGGATTTCTTCGAATGCCGTAATCGTGTCTTCGAGCTTCACGTACTTGCCGGGGTTTCCGGTAAACACTTCCGCGACGAAGAACGGCTGAGACAGGAACTTCTGGATTTTCCGTGCGCGCGTTACGGCGCTCTTATCCTCATCGGAAAGCTCCTCCATTCCGAGGATGGCGATGATGTCCTGGAGATCTTTGTAGCGCTGAAGAACTTTTTGAACGCCGCGCGCCACATCGTAGTGGCGCTGGCCCACGATCTTCGGATCGAGAATGCTCGACGTGGAGTCCAGAGGATCGAGCGCCGGATAGATGCCGAGTTCTGCGAGGGAGCGCGTGAGCACGACCGTTGAATCCAGGTGTCCGAACGTTGTGGCGGGTGCCGGGTCCGTAAGGTCGTCCGCAGGCACGTACACGGCTTGAACGGATGTGATGGACCCTTTGTTCGTTGATGTGACGCGCTCTTGGAGCACGCCCATTTCCGTTGCGAGCGTCGGCTGATATCCCACGGCGGACGGGATGCGTCCGAGGAGAGCGGAGACTTCCGAGCCGGCTTGCGTGAAGCGGAAGATGTTGTCTACGAAGAGCAGAACATCCTGGCCCTCCTCGTCCCGGAAATATTCTGCGAGCGAAAGGCCGGTCAGTGCCACGCGTGCGCGCGCTCCCGGCGGTTCGTTCATTTGTCCGAACACGAGGGCCGTCTTGTCGATCACGCCGGACTCCTTCATTTCTCGATAGAGGTCGTTCCCCTCGCGCGTCCGCTCTCCGACGCCGGCGAATACGGAAAATCCTCCGTGCTCCGTGGCGATGTTGCGAATCAGCTCCATGATGATAACCGTCTTCCCCACTCCGGCTCCGCCGAACAAACCGACTTTTCCGCCCTTCAGGAACGGACAGATGAGGTCAACGACCTTGATCCCCGTTTCCAGGACTTCGAAGTTTGTGGACTGATCTTTGAACGCGGGCGGGTCTCGGTGGATCGGATACCGCTTTTTCGCTCTCACTTCCTTCCCGCCGTCCACGACATCTCCCGTTACGTTGAACATGCGGCCGAGGGTTTCTTTTCCAACGGGTACGCTGATCGGCGCTCCGGTATTCAGGACCGGGATGCCGCGCTTCAGTCCGTCCGTCGTATCCATGGCGATCGTACGCACCTTTCCGCCGCCAATGTGCTGTTCCACTTCCAGAACGAGCGTGGGCTGGTCTTTCCGTTCAATGTGGAGTGCGGTGTAGATCGGCGGCATATCGCCCTCAAACGCGACGTCGACGACCGCGCCGATGACTTGTGAGACGATTCCTTGTTGTTTCTTTTCAGACATAATAATTATTAATATCGAATTTCGAATTTCGAATATCGAAAAGGCGCGTTAAAGGAAATGCTGGCAACATAAGATTTTCGATATTCGGCATTCTATATTCGATATTTGTTCGTTGTTAAGATTATATTTCATATTATTCCAACGCTGCTTTGCCGGCGGAGATTTCCGAGATTTCCTGCGTGATTCCCGCCTGTCGCGCCTGGTTATACGTGAGCGTTAAGTCATCGATCATATTCGTCGCATTATCCGTCGCGCTTCTCATGGCCATCATGCGTGAAGAGTGTTCCGATGCGGAAGATTCGAGGAGCGCCTGGTACACGCGCGTTTCAACGAGCTTCGGAAGGAGCTTATTTAAGACGACGCTCGGATCCGGTTCAAACGAAATGTCCGATTCGCCCGATTTCCTGCTTCGCTTGAGAGCTTCCTGGATCTCATCTTCCGGAATGAGGGGCAATATCTGCTCGACGGTGGGTATTTGCGTAAGGGCGCTCTTGTAATCCATGAAGACGATGAATACGCGATCCGCACTGCCTTCGATGAATTCCTGAACGACGAGCGAACCGATCGGTTTCGATCCTGCAAAGGACGGAGCGTTCGAAATGGATTCGAATGTGGCTGTGATGTCGTACCCCGATCGCTTCACCGCGCCGTTCACTTTTTTGCCGATGGTAATTATTTTAAGATCATCATCGCTCCGCTGCTTGAGGAATGAGAGCGTTTTCTTCAGACAGTGCGTATTGAATCCCCCGCACAATCCGCGATCCGATGAGCACACGATGACGAGCGTGTTGAGCTTCTCCGATGTTTTCGCGGTTCCGTCTTCTCGCATTCCCGTAAGGAGGGCGTGCGTTGCCGGGTCGACGTAATGGAGGATTTCATCCACGATCGCGCGCGCCGTTCCGGCGTAGTCTCGCGAAGATAGCGTGAGCTGAACGGCTTTTTTCATCTTCGAAGCCGCCACGAGCTCCATGGCTTTGGTGATCTTTCTCGTGTTCGTGACGGATTTGATGCGCCGTCGGATGAGTCTGGTTGATACGGGCATAGTGTCAGAATATCGAAATTTGAATATCGAATATCGAAACGCTCTTACGGATGATTCGGATCTTCATCGAGCCTTTTCGATATTCGCCATTCGTCATTCGATATTTGATATTCATATGCTTACGGCGTCGCTATGAAGATTCCATTCCAATCCTTGACCGCCTTCTCCAACTTCCCGTTCAGTTCGTCGTTCAGCGCCTTCTCCTTCCGAATTTCGTTCATGAGGTCTACGGCCTGATCATCCAGATATTCATGGAATCCTTTTTCCCACTCGGGGATTTTTTCTACGGGAACTTCATCAACGAGACCCTTGGTAATGGCGAAAATAACGGCTACCTGATGCGCGAGCTCCATGGGCTCGTATTGTCCCTGTTTCAGGATCTCAACGGTTCGTCGGCCGCGTTCAATTTGATTCCTCGTCAATTCATCGAGATCCGTCGCGAATTGCGAAAATGCCTCCAGCTCCCGGAACTGCGCGAGATCCAGCCGCAGCTGTCCCGCGACTTTCTTCATGGCTTTGGTCTGTGCGGCGCCTCCCACGCGCGATACGGAGAGCCCCACGTTCAATGCGGGACGGATGCCCTTGTAGAACAGATCGCTCTCAAGGTAGATCTGACCGTCCGTGATGGAGATGACGTTCGTGGGAATGTATGCGGAAACGTCGCCGGCCTGCGTTTCGATGATGGGAAGTCCGGTGATGGATCCGCCTCCATGCTCTTCGTTCCGGCGCGCCGAACGTTCCAGCAGACGGGAATGGAGATAGAACACATCGCCCGGATAGGCCTCGCGTCCCGGAGGACGCCGAAGGAGCAGAGACGCTTCGCGGTACGCCCAAGCGTGCTTTGAGAGATCGTCGTACACGATGAGCGCGTCTTCCCCCTGATCCATGAACCATTCCGCGATCGCGCAACCGGCGTAGGGAGCGATGAATTGGAGCGCGGCCGCTTCTGATGCGCCGGCCGTCACGATAGTCGTGTATTCCATGGCCCCCTCCTCCTTCAGCCGCTGTACGATCTTTGCGACTTTAGACTCTTTCTGACCGATGGCCACGTACACGCAGTGAACGCCCTCGCCTTTTTGATTTAAAATCGTATCAACGGCAATGGCTGTTTTTCCGGTTTGGCGGTCGCCGATGATGAGTTCGCGCTGTCCGCGCCCGATCGGAATCATGGAATCAATGGCTTTGATGCCGGTCATGAGCGGAACGCTTACGGGCTCGCGCGTCATTACGCGGGGCGCGACTTTTTCCACGGGGTAGGCGTCTTTCGTCTTGATGTCGCCCAGTCCGTCTTTCGGATTTCCCAGCGGATCGATCACGCGTCCGGTCATTTGCTTGCCGACAGGTATGCTCAAGATTTTTCCGGTGGCTTTGACCGTATCACCTTCGCTCACGTGCTCCGTGCTTCCGAGCACGAGTACGCCGACCTGATCCGTTTCAAGGTTCAGCGCAACGCCCATCACGCCGCTTTGAAATGCGAGCATTTCCATGGAGCTGGCATTCGACAGCCCGGAGACCTTGGCGATGCCGTCGCCGACTTCGCGAACGCGTCCCGTTTCCTCCGCGGCCGCCGTGGTCGAGAAGGATTTGATTTGCCGCTTAAGCTGCTCCACGATGTCGTGGGCGGAGGTTGCGGTCTTTGAGGCTTCTTTGGGAGTCATAGATGTATTCTGGTTTGGGGTGTAATGGGAGTGTATCTTTTTTATCCGGTATCCGGTATTTGGAATATTGATTGAGTATTTTTTTGGAGACGGGCTATCGGCTACGAGCTGCCGGTCGCCAGGTGCTGTTTCAACCGCTCCATGCGTCCTCTCAGGCTCGCATCATAGAACCAGTCGTTTATCCGTACGGTAATGCCGCCATGGAGCTTTTCATCGACGGCCGTTTCAACGAGAACCGCTTTCCCCAGCCGTGCATGCAGCGCATTCGCGATGTTCGTAAGCTCATCGTTCATGAGCGGTACGGCGCTCGTCACTTCAGCGAGAACGCGATCTTCCCGTTCCGCGTAGATCTCTTTCGTCCGTTTGATAATGCGCTCCAAGTTTTTTAATGCGCCTTCATGCGCGAGGAGGAGAATGAAATGGCGCGTTTCATCCGAGGCGTCGGGAAGGGCGATGCTCAGCGCACGCGCTTTATCGTCCGTATGAATGGAGCGATCGAGAAGGAATGAAGAGATGCTCGGAGCGTCTTGAAGCAAGCCGTTTGCCGCTTGGAGTTCCAAAACGCCGTTAACGTGCTCCGGAAGCGCGTCGACGTACGCCGTGCCGTAGATGTTCGGTGATTGGATGTTAGCCATGCGATTTTTCCAGCTCCTTAATCGAATCTTCTATGAGTCTCCGGTGCTGTTTCTCGTCGAGCGTCGTCTTCATGAGCTTCTCCGTTGCGGCGAGCACGAGCTTGGCCACGTCTCTCTCCGCCTGCTTTTTTGCCTCATCCGCCTCCCGTTGAATCCGTTCCTTTGATTCTTTGAGCTGCGCGTCGATAATGGCCTTGGAAGCTTCAACGCGATGCTGTCGCTCCATATCTCCTTTTTTCCTCCCTTCATCGACATGCTCTTTTCCGGCGGCGCGCGCGCTATTGATGATCTTCTCTTCCTCCTCTTTTGCCGATAGGAGTTTTTTCTCCGCAACTTCCGCGTTCTTCACGCCGTCATCAATCTTCTTCTTCCGTTCGTCCATTGTCTTGATAAGCGGTCTGTAGACCCATTTCGTCAGGACAAAGACGATAACGGAAAAGTTAATGAGCTGAGCGAGGAAGAGTTTCCAATCCAACCCAAACGTGCCGAGCAGGCCGGTTTCAGCTTCGTGGGAGGCGGCTTCACTGGCCGCGTGGGCGATTTCGATAAACATAGAATTTGGAAGAAGGAATTTGGAATAGAAGCTACCCGCCTTTTCTATCCGAATGCACCCTTAGCTCACTCGCCGAAATGTCTTCAGCGAGTGCATAAGAACGCATTACAATGTAAACACCACCACGAGTGCGTAGATGGCGATGGCTTCCGCGAACGCGGCGCCCAGGAGCATCGGGACGAAGAGTTTGCCTGTTGATTCCGGATTCCGGCCGATGGATTCCATGGCTTTTGCGCAAATGCGGCCAATGGCGAGTGCGGGCGCGAACCCGCCGACGGCAATGGCGAACGCTTTGGCGATGAGCTTGATGGCTTCTGGTTCCATACGATGTTGAGTGCGGAGATCGACGTGGTTGATATTGTTTACCGTCGTCTCGTTACCCGGATTAAGAATGAGATGGCAGTTCCGATGCACATCGGGACTCCCCTCTCGTTCCTACGTGAGGGATTCGTTGTAGAGAGCTTCTTCTCCGATGAGGTTGTCCGCATCCAGCGCTTTCGGTTCATGTTCGTCGCCTCCGTGCGGTTTATCCGTGAGGATGGAAACGTAGACCAGGCTCAGCATGGCGAAGACCGTTGCTTGAACCACGCCGACGATGATTTCCAGAAGCATAAACGGAAGAGGCATGGCGAACGCCATGATAGAACCGATCACCGTAATCAAGACTTCTCCCGCGAAGATGTTTCCGAAGAGACGCAGGGAGAGCGACAGGACTTTCGCGATCTCCGATACGAATTCGATGAGGCCGACGACGAATTCCACGAGACTCACGACGATGTCCATCGGCTTAAAGCTCCGAACCGCTTTCCAGATGGTTCCGAATTGAAAGAATCTGTTCCAGTGCGCAAAGAAACCAATGGTAATGACGCCGAAGACGTGCGAGGAAATAACGGAGACGAGCGCCATGGCCAAGGTGAGGTTCAGGTCGCTGTTTGCCGGACGGAGGAGCGGGACGAGGGTCATTTCCCCATGGTGCATCTGCCATTGTCCGATGGAGCCTGTTCCCGGCAAAAGACCCATCCAGTTTGAGAGGAGGATAAAAAAGAAGAGCGACGCAATGAGCGGGAAAAAACGCTTCGTTTTTTCACGGCTTCCCGTCACTTGATCAAAAAAACCGAATAACGTTTCAAATAACGCTTCCAGCATGGTTTGAAAGCGCCCCGGAATCTCTCTTATCTTTTTGTTGAACAGAACGGCAAAGATAACGAGTGCCGCCGTAAGAATCGTTGCATTAATATACGCGTTCGTAATGGCGAAGCTTCCTATGTGGAATATCGGTTCTGCAAACAGTGGGACGTTCATGTCTGTTTCGTCGTTGTTTTATTCGTACGCTCCATCCGCTTTGCGATGCGCTGAGCTTTTTTCAAAATGATCCGGTAACCGAGTACGATGAGGAGGATGAATCCGATGACGGTAAAGATGAATTTCGTTCCCAGAAATCGATCCGCCATGACTCCTCCGTAAGCAAAGAGCGTTGTGAGGACGAGGATTGTTGCGATGACATCCGCGGTTATTCCCAATGCTTCCCAATGGGATATATCGCTGTCATTGTGATTCGGCTCTTCCATACGGGCGCCGCGAGTATAGCGAAGTTCAATAATCATTTCAAGGGTATCGAATTTTAGAGGATACTGTTTAGTGGAGATTGCAAGTCGCAGTCTACTTGACAGACCGGCATCGTTCTGATCCGCCTCCGTATTCTTATTCTATCCTTATGATGGCTATATCCCATTTGCACGACCGCGACTCCCACCGCTGCGACGTCACCCTGAGCAATCCCTGCATCAAACTCGTTTGGTGTGGAGGTCGAAGGATACTTTTTTCAACAACAGAATACTAAAGCAAGGACATAGTGCTTTCGTTACGTGGCGTGAGGTTTCTTCAAAAAGTGGTTCCGGAGGCACGAAAGGGACCCCTCGACTCGTCGCGATGACGTTCCGCTTCTATTTGGAGCCTTTTGGCGCTCCGTCGCTCGGGGTGACGCCGTAGCGGGTGGTCGCGGCATCTCGGATGTATCAGGGGGGCTGGGTCGAGATGTTTGAGTATGAAAAGGGAGAGAATGTCAAAACCCTCTCAAGACAGACATCTTGAGAGGGTAGTGGTCAGGCGAGGAGCTCGAGTTTATTCAAGCGATTCGTGAGAGCTTCGCCGAGCGGAGCAGGAAGACAGTCGACGAGATCCGCTTGAACATAGCGGCCTTTTTTCGACCACGAGGTTGCGTAGATCAGCTTTCGTTCTACGACGATGGGCCACTTGCCGTGTGCGAGCCGCTTAAGGCCCATGTTCGGGTTAAAGGCGATCGGGTATCCGACGCGCTCGAACATCTTCGCGTCGCCCTCTGAGTCGCCGATGGCAACGGATTGTTGAAGATCAATGCCGTACTTTTTTGCCAGATACTCTATCGCCTCATCCTTTCTATGCAGCCATTCAACGATTGGGCCATCCGTGAATCGCTTGCCGTCATTCGGAAGATCCGTGCCCATGACGATCGGTATATCATGACGTTCGGCAAAGGCTCTTGCGGCAATGGTCGGTGATCCGGTGATGATTGCACACCGATATCCGATCTCCTTGGCCGCCAGGTTCAGTTCACGGGTAAACACGTGAACGTAATCACTCCCTTTTTCCGCGAGCCTGCGTGAAGCGTATTCAACATCCGAAATACGAACGCCGCTCATGCGATGTTCGTCGAAGAATGCAACGACGATTTCGTTAATGAATTGTTCAAAATCTCCGGATCGTTTTCTGTATGCGGTAAGAGCTTTTTTTGATCGCTGTAAAACGACGCGCTCTATGAGTCCGGCTTTTACGAGAAATATGATCCACGCATGGAACCACTGCCATCTGAGGAGCGTTCCATCCAAGTCAAAGAATACGAAATGCTTTTTCATCTTCGACACTCCTTTCAAAGTTCTCATCAGACCTTACCATCAGAAGCGCTTTTGTCAATGAATAGAAGAACGACCAGCCTATGGCTGATCGTTCGAAACGTATTCGACGGTGTGCGCGTCAACGTCGATGATGACCATTGAGCCGTACGGAAACTCGCGTGGAATTGAACCGAGCCTCTTAAAATCGTACTCGTTTCCGACGAGCATATAGGCTTCATCGATGAAGGCGAAATGTGCGATGAGCAAGAATACGCCCCACCAGTGATCCGTTGATTCAAGCCTCTGCTTCAACTCAGCATCAAACGGAGTGATGGAAGAATTCATGTACGCCGCCTCGAATACGGGCTTGTCGCCGAGGTCGTGTGATACGCACCGCGCCGTGTCCATGGCGCGTTTTTCCCCCGAGGAGTCAATACAGAGGTCGTTCGTTCCATAACGCCGACGAACCGTATTCGCGATTCGATGAGCCTGCCTCTCTCCCTCGGCGGTCAGTTCTCGGTCAACGAGCTTGCCGTTCACCTGTTCAATGTCCGCTTTCGCGTGGCGTGCAATGCAAAGGATGTGGCGCATTGTACATCTCCCATGTAAAAGGTCCCCCTGTCTTTTCTCAGAATTGCATGAAACGGTCAAGGTTAAAAAATGATGTCGCGTTCTTTGTGGTCTCTTGGGCGATTGCAGCCGGGGAAACGTTTCGAAGTTCAGCAATCATATTCGCGACGTATTCGACATACGTCGGTTCGTTCCGATCCCCTCTCTTCGGCGTCGGCGCGAGCCACGGCGCATCGGTCTCGATCATCATGCGGTCAAGCGGCATGCGTTCGATCACGCGGTGCACGTGATCTTCCGGATCATCCGAAGCGCGAGGTTTGAACGTGACGTTTCCCGTAAAGGACAGGAAGAGTCCAATGTCCAAAAGACGTTCCGCCGTTGTCCAGTTTCCGGAAAAGCAATGCATGACGCCGCGTACGGCCGTGCCTTGGAACCGCGCGTCCTGAATCACTTCGATCACGTCGTCAATCGCCTCGCGGCAGTGGATGATAACGGGGAGGCCCAGTTCATCCGAGAGCGCGAGTTGGTCGCGGAATGCGGACTTCTGCAGTTCCCTCGCTTCGTTTTGATCCAGGTTCGGATCAATGTGGTGGTAGTCGAGGCCTATTTCACCGATCGCGACAACGCGCTCGCTTGAACGTGCGATCGCCTCCATGGATTCCAGAGAGTAGGGATTCGGGTCCGTTTCTTCGTATTCGTCCTCATGGAGCGACGTCAGGTTTCCCGGATGGAAGCCCACGGATGCGAAGACATGCAATTCCCGCTCCGCGAGCGCGATCGCGCCTTTGGAGGTCGGCGCATTCGTTCCAACGGTTACGGTCCAAATGTTCTTTTCTCTCATGCGCAAAAGCACCTCGTCGCGGTCTTTATCGTATGCGCCGAAGTGCAGGTGGCTGTGCGTGTCAATGAGAAAAGGCTTCACAGGATTTTAAGGAAGACGGTTTCGAAAACGCCATTGATAAACGCGACGATTTTCAGATTGGTAATCATTTCCGCGCCCGCTTCCAACGCGGATTGCTTTAGGAGCCAGCTGACGCCGCCGATGATAATAATTCCCTCCAGGAAACCGAACAGTCCTCCGAGGACGCCGTTGATCTGTTTGAGGATCGGCAGTCGCGTAAAAATTTTCAGGATATGTTCCGCCAGCTTGAACAAAAGGCCGACGACGTAATCAACGAGGAGAAAAATGAAGAGGAAGGAGAGCGTAAACGCCCAGTCAACAGGTAGAAAAAGGGAAGCGAAACCGATAAACCATCCGGAAAACGCTTTGGCGGCGATGAATCCTAGAATGGCGCCGATCACGCGCCCCAGCGTTTCGATGGCGCCCGATTTAAAACCGTTCGCAACGAATGCGATGAGGACGATGCCAACGAGAATCTCGAAGAGAAGCATGCTTACAGCGTACTATAGCGACATTTCGTTGGCCAGTTAACTCGTTAACCGGCCAACGGTCTTCGGTGATTAAAGCTTCGGAAAAATAGGTTTCGGTTCCGGGAGTTCGGATCCGGGTTGAAGTCCGCCCCACTCCCTCAATGCTTCGAGCGTCTTCTTTTTCTCCGCATCGTAATCCTGTCCGATGGCTCCGATGATCTTCTTTGAGACGTCCGGCATCACGGGATCAATCATCCATGCATAGTGGCGCAAAGATTCGAGGAGGGCGTAAAGGATCTCCCCGACCTTCATGGCATCCGTTTTTACGAGTTTGAACGGCTGCGTCTCTTCCACGAACTTATTTGCCTGAACGATTCCGGATGACTTCACTTCTCCCTGAGACCAGACCACCTCGAGCGCTCGGTCTACGCGCGCTCCATCCATATAGCCGTCAAAAGCCTCTTCAATCGATGCGAGTCCGGATGCACCGTCCCATACGCTCCCGTTCGGTGAAGCCCCCGCTTTTATCAAGTCAACCTCCGGAACGCTGTTGTTAAAGTATCTCCTGCTCATCGAAACGGCGCGCTGAACCAGGTTACCGAGCGTATTCGCAAGATCGGACGTATAGCGTTCTTTGAGCCGTTCTTCCGAAAAGTCTCCGTCCTCACCGAACGTAATCTCTCGAAGGAAAAAATAGCGAATGGCATCAATGCCGTACGCGGGCACGAGATCGCGAGGGTCGATAACATTCCCGAGAGACTTTGAAATTTTCTGTCCGTTGATCGTGAAGAAACCGTGAGCGAACACGGTGTGCGGGACTGCACGATCTTTGAGCAAGGAATCCGATTTCGCGGCGCTCATGAGCATGGCCGGCCAGAGCGAGCAGTGAAATTTGATGATGTCCTTCCCCACCACGTGAAGGTCCGCGGGCCACCACTTCTTCACGCGCTCGTCATCCTCGCCGTATCCGACGACGGACAGGTAGTTGATGAGTGCGTCGAACCACACGTAGATGCGCTGGGAATCGTCTCCGGGAACGGGAATGCCGCAGGATATGGTAGTCGCTGCGCGCGAAATGGAGACATCGGACAGGTGATCCGTGACGTAGCGGATGATCTCGTTCCGCCGTGCAACCGGCTTGATGAATTCGGGATCACTCTCGTAGAGCTTAAGGAGAGCATCGCGATAGTTCGAAAGCTTGAAAAAGTAGTTTTCTTCGGATACGTGTTCCGGCTCCTTGTTCGGATGCAGGGGGCATTTGCCGTTTTCAAGATCGGATTCCGAAACGAACTTTTCGCATCCCGTGCAGTACAACCCTTCGTAGGTTCCCTTGTAGATGTCTCCGGATTCTTTGACGGCGTTCCAGAATCGTTCCACGGCCTTGCGGTGGCGATCCTCTGTCGTGCGAATAAAGTCGTCGTTCGTGATGCCGAGATCCTCCCACGTCCGTTTCCATTCTTCACTCATGCGATCCAGGTACGCGATAACATTCTTTTCGCCGAGCGCCTCCATGGCTTCAATGTTCTTTTGGCTGTTTTCATCCGTGCCCGTGGAAAAGAAAACGTCATCACCCTTCAGGCGATGGTATCTGGCGAGCGCGTCGCACACGAACGTGGAATACGCATGTCCGATGTGCGGCTTGTCGTTTACGTAGTAGATCGGCGTCGTGATGTAGAATTTCATAACAGGTTTACAAGTGAACGCGTTTGCATGCTAACGAGTGACGGGACTTCCGAAATGAAGACACTTGTTAACTTGTAAACGTGTTAACTTGTACACGTATTTCTCGTAGATATCAAGCCTTGGGTCCGACGACAATAGTGAACTCGCCTTTGATACTCCCCTGTTCAAGCGCGTTGATAACGTCGGAAGCTGTTCCGCGCAGGTGCGTCTCGAACTTCTTTGTCAGCTCTCTGCCGACGTAGACCGTACGCTCTCCATCCAACAATGCTCTAAGTTCGTTCAGCGTTTTCATGATCCGGTGCGTGGATTCAAGGAAGATCGTCGGTTCTTTCCGTTCCGCAATTTCTTTGATCGTTGCGGTACGCCGCTTCTTCAGCGGAAGAAATCCGACGTAGGCGAATCGTTCCATGGCGAAACCGCAGGCCGCAATCGCGGCCGTGAGCGCGGAAGGCCCGGGGATGATTTCGATGGGGATGTCCGCCTCGTATGCGCGCTCCACGAGTTTACCGCCCGGATCGTTTACGTTCGGCGTTCCCGCGTCGCTCGCATAGGCAACGCGCTTCCCGTTCCGTACATCTCCAATGATCGAATCGAGCTTTGAATCCGTCGCATGCTGGTGAAGACTCAAAAGCTTCTTCCATTTTATCTCATGATGGTTCAGGAGCTTTGATGTCACTCGCGTATCTTCGCATGCAATGATATCCGCTTCGCTGAGCGTACGAATAGAACGAAGACTCGCGTCTTCCAAATTGCCGATAGGCGTAGAAACGA
This sequence comes from uncultured Gammaproteobacteria bacterium, assembly GCA_964392485.1. Classification (GTDB taxonomy): domain Bacteria; phylum Patescibacteriota; class Patescibacteriia; order 2-12-FULL-60-25; family 2-12-FULL-60-25; genus 2-12-FULL-60-25. The sequence continues at coordinate 15,374 of CAYMPS010000018.1, forward strand.
TGGATAGCATTCCGGTCATAGTCATGACGAACGGTGGCGCAGAACGTTCGCGAGATCCGCGAACCACATCCCGCAACTCGGCAATTTCTTCGCATGGTCCACCGCATGATCGATGAGCTGCTCTTCCAGCGTCTCCACGTATGTGAGCGCTCCCGTATGTTTAATGATTTTTCTCAGTTCATCCAACTCTTTTTTTGTCGCTTTCGGATTTCCGAAGGTCCGCTCCCATACGATCTTCGACTGCGTCGTTGGAAGCCTCCGCACCGCTTCCCATGCGA
>CAYMPS010000019.1:0-353 GCA_964392485.1 uncultured Gammaproteobacteria bacterium
AAGCGAATTGAGTGATGTGAATGTCTATACTGCTCTAGTATGACAGAAAAGTCAACCAATAGGCAATGCTTCTCCACCCTCCTCCACGCGACAACGCCATCCTTTTCAAAAGCTGGAAAAATTTAGGTTTCTGGTCGTTCCGGTGGCTCTAAGGGTAAACGTGCTGGTCAACGTAAGTCTGTAAGTGCTTCCCGCTGACGGAGTGGTAGGTGCCTCCAACTACCGTTTTTACTGTCCCGTCTGACGCACCTCGACAAAAGAATATGACAGATACAGCAAATCAAAACACGCCAACTGCAATGGCGCGTTCTGAATTGGCTCCGGGGGTGGGATTCGAACCCACGACCAATGGA
>CAYMPS010000019.1:363-15134 GCA_964392485.1 uncultured Gammaproteobacteria bacterium
ATCCAAACCGCAACCTCCTCGGACAGGCCAACTCGGCCTGTCCGTTTCTTTTTATTATTTGACGTAGCACCTTTTGAACTATACAAAAATCCCCCATAGCTCCGATTAAGAGCGACGGGGGATGGCTCCGGGGGTGGGATTCGAACCCACGACCAATGGATTAACAGTCCACTGCTCTACCGCTGAGCTACCCCGGAATGCCGCCAAATACTACCTATTTATTCGGATGCCGTCAATAAACATGCTTGTGAAGGGATTTATCGTTAAAAAGAAACGGACAGGCCGAGTTGGCCTGTCCGAGGAGGTTGCGGTTTGGATGAGGGTCACGCCGGCTTGAGGCCGAAGATGGGGAGCAGTCCCGGTGAAAATTTAGCGGGCATCCAGCCGATGACGTGAATGCACTGTCGTTCCGTGCTGAACCTCAGCATCTTAAGCTGGCAGGTGCCCGGAGGGATGTCATGCCCTACATCGGTCCAGAGATCAAAGAAGGCAAACGTGAGCGGGTCTTCGATGCCTTCGCGTTCGGCGATCTCACGGACAATGGTTCCTGCTGTTTTGAGGGTACTGACGTTTTGCGAACAGCCCATGAAGAAGCATCGCTTCCTTGCACGATCCATGATGTATTTCAGCTTGCCACGGACATTTCCGTTTCTGCATTCGTATTCCAACTCTATCAAGGTAGCGTCAGACACGGTTCATTCCCTTTCGTTTGAAGGTGCGTAGCAGGATGCATTGTTTTGTTAGAATTGTCAATGCGGGGCGACACCTGTTAAAGTGTATTGATCTCATAAAAGATTAATCGATTGTTCATATGATGAAATACGTCCCAAAGGTCACATTTAAAACCCGCGTGCGCGATGAGAGCGTTGGCGGTGATAATCCGTTCAAGTGGTATGACTTGACCACGGATGAGATTTTTAAAGACAAGAAGATCGTGCTGTTCGCATTGCCCGGCGCTTTTACGCCAACGTGCTCGTCCAAGCATTTACCCGGGTATGAGGAAAAGTACGATGAGATTAAGGCGCTCGGCGTGGACGAGATCTACTGTTTGAGCGTGAATGACGCGTTCGTTATGTTCCAGTGGTTTCAGAAGCTCGGCATCAAGAAAGTCAAGTGGATTCCGGACGGGAATGCCGACTTTACGAGGGACGTCGGCATGATCGTTAAGAAACAGAATTTGGGGTTCGGCGATCGGTCATGGCGCTACAGCGCGTATATCGTGAACGGCGAATTCGAGAAGGTGTTCATCGAGCCCGGGCAGACGGATAACTGCGATGATGATCCGTACGAGGTCAGTGATGCGGAAACCATGATCGAGTACTTGAAATCGATCCGAGGGTAAGGGAAATCGGAAATTGTAAAAAATGGAGGGAGAATCTCCCTCCATTTTCCAATTTTATTTTTCCGACTTCCGATCTCCTTATCTCATTCGACTTTCATCAGGATCACCGTATAGTTCTTTCCGTAATGCTTCGCGCACCGCGGGCAGGTTGTGTAGAAGAAGTAGGTCTGCTTGATGTCTTTCCCTTTTGACTTCGCGTACGCTTTCGCATCCTTGATCCACTTCCCCATGTCGCTATACGGTCCTTCGTAGACCTTGGAGAGGAACGTTCCGGAAATGCGCACCATCTCGCTGTCCGGGATGTCTTTCGTCACTTCGATCATGATGTTGCTGCCGAATAATCCCTTACAGTCATCGAGCATGAGCGGAACGTCCGTGGTTGCGCCGGCTTTTTGGATCTTTTCAATATTTTTGAGGATGACTTTTCCCATCGTGATGGGGATATGGAAAAGGCAGAAAACCCGATCTTTAACGAAGAGCTTATTGTTCCAGAAGAGTTCTTTGTCCTCCCACGCTGTCGGGTCGAAGCGTTCACAGCAGCCTGTTTCGGCTTTCGGGTTCGGTTCAATCATATGAGTAAAGAATAAAAATGAAGAATGTAAATGTTTACGGAAGGCCCGTCGTTTATTGAATGGTGTTGAGGATTTTCTTTGCGTCTTCCGCGCGTTCCGGTTCCAGAATGACGATGGCATCCATCTTTGGCTGTTCCAGTATTTCGGGAATGATGAGCCTCGTCGCTTCAATGCTCGTTTCCGGATCTTCAAAACCCGTAATCGTGAGTGTCGCGAGGAGCGCTTTTTTGTCGTTTAACGCCATGCGCTCCAAGTGCACGACATCGTCGAAGAAGCATTCGGAAAGGTCTTCGTTGGATTTGTTGAAGTCGATGCAGGAGAAGCTTACTTCGTCCGGTATGTCGCTGTCTCCCGTTTTCCTGTAGTTCGCCGTTTGAAGATCGATCCGAATCGCATCGTCCCGGTCGAACGTGAAGTGATATTTCGTCCCCTCCCTCGCTTCGGGGCTGACGTCCGTCTCTTTTTCAATAACGGCGCCGAGCTTCGTCGGATAGCAGAACGTAAGCGTGGTATAGACGGAGTGGTATCGCAGTTCTCCCCCTTCGCATCGCTCCAATCCGGACGCGGCTTCTTCCTCGGCCGTTACCGGAGATTCCGCGGAAATCGATTGTCGGATCTGCGATACGTCCGTTCTGAGCCGTTCGGCGTCATCCATGTTCTGGAACAGAAGGACGGCCAGAACAACGCTGGTGATCACGAGGATGGTGAGGATGATGCCGAGGCCGAGCGTTTTGATTCGTTTCATATGTACGGTTCGTTCATCGTCATGTTCCGGGCGCCCCCCCGTCAGACGGGGTCGCTCAGGGTGACGGATTAGTAATCAATCAACTTCTTTACCAAGTGATGCTGCTGGATTTTTTCGAGGGCTTTCGCTTCAATTTGTCGAATGCGTTCGCGGGTTACGTCGAATTCTTTCCCGACCTCTTCGAGCGTATGGCTCACGCCGTCCGAAAGGCCGAATCGCATTTCGAGAATTTTCTGCTCGCGCGGGTTCAGATCCTGGATGATGTCCGCGACGTAATCCTTGAGGAGCTGGAGCGAGGCCGCGCGGTCCGGCGCTACGTTCTTTACGTCCTCGATGAAGTCTTCGAGCGTGGAATCCTCGTCGTCTTCCCCCACGGACGTTTCGAGCGAAACGGTGTCCTGAGATATCTTGATGATGTGGCGTACCTTATTCACGTCCTGGCCCATTTCCGCGGCGATTTCTTCCGGAAGCGGTTCGCGTCCCAGGTCCTGAATGAGCTGGCGCTCGATTTGCTGGAACTTGTTGATCGTTTCCACCATGTGCACGGGGATGCGGATGGTGCGCGACTGGTCTGCGAGGGCGCGCGTGATGGCCTGTCGAATCCACCACGTGGCGTACGTGGAGAACTTGTACCCCTTCCGATACTCGAATTTCTTGACCGCGCGGAACAGCCCGATGTTCCCTTCCTGAATGAGGTCCAGGAGGGATAGGGATTTCCCTATGAACTTTTTTGCGATGGAAACGACGAGCCGAAGGTTCGCTTCGATGAGCTTCTTTTCCGCCTCCCTGTCCCCTTTCTCTTTCCGCTTTGCGAGGGCGACCTCTTCATCCGCCGTAAGGAGCGGGATCTTCCCGATTTCCCGCAAGTACATTTGGATGTTGTCCGCCGTCAGATCCATGGGATCGATCTTCATCCGCGCGTCATCCGTGCTGTGCATCTCTTCCATGATGTCATGACGCTCCTTGGTGCGTCCCAAGAGGCCCTCTTTCTGCTCGATGATGCGGATGCCGTGCGCGTCCAGTCGATCGATGAAGGATTCGTACACGGGGATGTAATCCTCGACGTATGGGAATGCGAAGCACGTTTCCTGTTCCGTAATAAAATCGCGCGCTTTGGCTTTTTCAAAGAGCTTGTCCAGCGTTTCCTGGGATGGAGGCGACGACTTCACGTACGGAACCTTTCGTTTTTTCGGCTCCTCCTTCTTCCTTTTTTCGATCTTTTTCATCGGCGCCCGCTTCAACCCTTTCTTCGCGATACGCTCCGATTTGGAAATGAGTTCGGCTCTTTTTTGCGCCGGTGTTTTTTTGACGATTTTTTTCTTGAGCTTCGCCGAAGTTTTCGCCACGGCTTTCTTTATCTTTTTCGCCACCATCTTCTTTGCAGGCATAGGGGTCGAGAATCAGGGCGCAAGCCGAAGGACAATATTTTGTTCCTCGAACTCCGGGAGTCTGATTCTTCGCTTTTACATTAATTCTTGAAAACGTCGTGCGATTTTTTCGATCAACGAACGATCGCCGGCGAGTTCCGCCGCTCGCATTTCTTCTTCGAGCCGCTTTCGTTCGGATGAACGCCGTTCATTCAGAAGTGCGGCAAGATTTGTGGAGAATTCGGACGCAAGTCCGGCTTCTGTTTGTTTCGGGTAATCGCGATCCGCTCGAATCGCGAGGTAGTTTATGAGGCGCTCGTTGGATTGTTCCGAGTCGGATGTTCCGTCCCTCGGAGATGATGCCTCGTTCAAGTGGCCGGAATCATACCTTTTTACGATCTCCCTGTAAACAGTGGATAGATCCGCATCCAGCATTTCCGCGAAGGTTACCGGGAGTTTTTCCAAAAAAGCGGGTTGAATGAGGGTAAGACACAGTAATCGTTCAGCGAGATCCCGTCCTCTGGTAAGCCGCTTTTGCGCCACTCCCTCTTCGGCATCCGTATCCGTATTCCGATGACTGTTCGTCGAAGATCGTGTGCGGTTCATGGCATCGCGGAGCGCCTGTTCGCTCGCCTCGAGGCCCGAAGCCAGCTTCTTTACCCAGTGATCGCGAACGATCGGATCAGCGATGCGCTTGAGCTCCGGAAGGACCTTTGCCGCAATCTCGCGCTTCGCTTGAGGATCGCCGAGGTTCCTGCCCTTAAACGCGGATTGGAATATCCAATCCATGATTTCTTTCGCATTCGCAATCGCCGTTTTCCAAATCTCAGGGTCTTTCGCAATGGCGTCATCCGGATCCTTGCCCGCACCTTCCGGCAGGGTGATGATCCGGATGTTAAAATCCTGCGCGCGCGCCAAATCCAGCCCGCGCAACGTCGCATCCAATCCGGCCGCATCCGCGTCGAACGCGATGGAGATGTTCTTGGTAAACCTGCTGATGAGTTTGAGCTGTTCGGTGGTCAGCGCCGTACCGCTCGAAGCGACGACGTTCGCGATTCCCTCGCGGTGGCTGGAGAGCGCATCCATGTTCCCTTCCACGATCACGCAGAGGTCTTTGGATTTGATATCCCCCTTTGCCTTGTCGAGCGCGTAGAGCACGGCGGACTTCTTGTACACGAGCGTTTCCGGCGTGTTCACATACTTGGCTTCCTTCGCGTCGGAATTCAAAAGCCTGCCGGTGAACCCGACGACGTTTCCATGCACGTCCGTAATCGCGAACATGAGACGGTCGCGGAACCGATCGTACACGCCGTCTCCCCGCTGGCTCTTTCCAACCAGCCCGGCTTTCAGCAGTTCGTCCTCGGTTACGTCTTTTGATTTGAGCGCGTTCGTGAGCGCATCCCACGAGTTTGGAGCGTATCCGATTTTAAATAAGTCTCCGGTCAGATCGTCGATCTTTCGTTCCTCCGCATACTTCCTGGCATGCGCGGCCATTGGCGCCTGCAGGAGCTGGGCGCGGAAAAAGCGCGCGGCAAGGGCGTTTACTTCGTGCAGTCTCTTTCGTTCTCCGGATTTCCGGTGATCAAAAGATGGAAGTTGAACCCCTGCTTTCTGCGCCAGGAGTTCGAGGGCATCACGAAAATCCATACCTTCCATGTCCATGACGAACGAGATGAGGTCTCCGCCTTTGTCGCATCCGAAGCAATGCCAGCTCTGCCGCTGGCGGTTTACGAAGAAGCTCGGGGTCTTCTCCTGATGGAACGGGCAGCACGTCCGAAAACTCCCGCTACCCGCGGGCTTCAGTTGCAGATACTCCCCTGCGATATCAACGATATCCAGGTGAGACTTCACTTCTTCGGCGGCGTCCATAGGCTCTTTTTTACCTAAAAGGAGCTTACACGTCCAGCAGTGAAATATCGAATTTCGAATATCAAATGTCTGTGCTGAGCGAATGTGAAGTTTCGAATATCGAATGTCTGTATAGCAACTCCTCGTATTCTTGAATAATCATTGATAGTAAGCCAATATGTAAGTTCAGTAGCTCATTCCGCTCTTTCCCACCAAACAGATGAAAGCGAGGGGTTGATATGAAAAGGAAGGTTCCGTTCGTCTGTGCATTTACGGTCGCGATCATGACGATCGTTACCGGTACGCGAGCTCAAGACGTTCCGATTCGGCGTGGCTCCCGTTTGCCGATCTCGCCTGTGGTTCGGCTGGATTTCTCGTCGATTATGCAGGACGCTACTTCGTATCATTTCGGAATTCGGCATGACGCGATGCTCCTCTCGAGCCAATCCCCCGCTAACCGACGAGTGCATTTCGACGAATTCTTCGATCGGTATTCTCCAAAGCGGACGTTGATCGTCGATCCGTCCGCATACCCGATTGCACGCGATCTTTTTTTCGACGTACCGCGGATTGATTTGCATCCTTCTGCGTACAGCAAGTGGCTTGATCCGATCTTCATCGGATTCCGCTTCTAACAGAACGTGCGAGAAGCGTTTCCATCCTTCACCCCCCCCTCAGCATCAAAGCCAGCGAACGTGTCGCTGGCTTTCACCTTTCTATTCTCTGATTAAGCTGCTGGCGGTTGAGCGGCTGGCGGTTGATCTGATTTCACCGTCAATCTCTTCGTTCCGATGAGTTCGTCGTCAACGTAAATTTCAAACAAATATTCTCCGGGTTTTTTGAACCCCATGCCGGCAAAGTGATTGATCCACTGGTGGTTCGTGCCGAAGAATTCGCTTTTCGTCTCCGCCAGCACTTCGCCGTCCATCATTATGACGAGCCGGAGCTTATGCGGCCCCTCCATGGCGTTCACATGCGCCACGGTTGAGAATTTCGGAATAAACACGGGGAGCTGCCGCGCGTGAATGACATCGAAAATCCCGATGACGTTCAGCGCCTTTGTCCCGTCGGTCATGAAGGCATCATTGCAAATGTGGAGGAAGTTGAGTTGGGGCATATGACGGCACTTTATCAGAGTTTGGAGTTATCAACAATTGACAGGGTTGTTGAAGTTTGAGACTAACTGAAGTAGTTGGTTTGTTGGCTAGTTAAATAGTTGGCTAGTTACGGACTGACGTTTTTTTATCATTATTCATTATCATATGAATATTCAGCGTTATGAAGATTTAAAGATATGGAAGATGGGTATTGAGTTGGCCAAGGATGTATATGCCCTAACAAATCAGGGAGCATTTTTAAAAGATTTTGGCTTACGAGATCAGATACGTCGGGCGATCGTGTCCGTGAGTTCAAATATCGTTGAAGGTTTTGAGCGTGATACGCAAAAGGAATTTATTCGATACCTTACGATCGCAAAGTCTTCGGCGTGCGAAGCGAGAAGCCAACTCCGTATCGCTCGAGAAATTAACTATATACAAATCAATGAAGAAGCGATGCTTTCAAAAAAGATTGAACATTGCACTCGTTCAATCTGTCAGCTCATACACTACCTAAAGAAGCATAACAAGCCAACTATTTAACTAGCCAACAAGCCAACTAGCCAACAAGCCAACTCATTAACTATCCCTTAGCTCTCCCATGCCTCGGCTTCTTCTTCCGGAGCGTTGCCGATCTCGGTCCCCCTTTCGCTTTCATTTTATTCTCCCGTTTCTTCAACTCTTTTTGAATCTCCGTGATCTCATCACGCAGGACAGCTGCCAGTTCGAATTCGAGATTTAACGCCGCTTCTTTCATCTCCACCTCTTTCCGTTTGAGAACCGTAGCAAGGTCGTGCGTCTCAGCCGTGAGCTCGAGCTTCAGGATTTCTTTGATGTCTTTGCTGTCCACGCTTAGGCCGAGGACGCCGCGGATGTCCTTGATCGCTTTGATGATCGTCTTCGGCGTGATGCCGTGCTTCTCGTTATATGCAATCTGTTTCGCACGGCGTCTGTCCGTTTCATCGATTGCCCGCTTCATGGAGCCGGTTACGTTGTCCGCGTAGAGGATGACGCGCCCGCGGACGTTTCGGGCGGCGCGGCCGATGGTCTGGAGGATGGCCGTGTCTGAGCGCAGGAATCCCTCCTTATCCGCATCCAGGATGGCCACCAGAGCCACCTCCGGCAGGTCTAAGCCCTCTCTGAGCAGGTTTACGCCTACGAGGCAGTCAAAGGCTCCTGAGCGGAAATCTGACAGGATTCCGAGCCGATCCACGGTCTTCACATCCGAGTGGATATACTTGGCCTTTACTCCTTGATCTTCCAGGTAATCGGAAAGGTCCTCGGACATCTTTTTGGTCAACGTCGTTACTAATGTTCTATCTCCTTGTTTTACGGCAGCTTTTATTTCGAAGATGACGTCATCAATCTGCGAACGCGTGCGTGGTGCGTGGTGCGTCGTGCGTGGTGTGATCGGACGAATCGACACCTCGGGGTCTACGAGGCCGGTTGGGCGAACGACCTGTTCGACGATCTGGGTCGATGATCGTTTCTCGAACGGTCCGGGAGTAGCGGACATGAATACGACCTGATCCCACTTCTTTTCGATCTCTTCAAATTTCATCGGGCGGTTGTCCTTTGCGCTCGGAAGGCGGAATCCGTGTTCGACGAGCGTGTCTTTCCTGCTCCGATCTCCATGGTACATGCCGGCGAGCTGGGGCACGGTCATGTGGCTTTCGTCCACGATGACGAGTGCGTCATTCGGGAAGTACGAGAAGAGCGTGTCCGGCGGTTCGCCCGCTTTCCGTCCCGAAAGCTGGCGCGAGTAGTTTTCGATGCCGTTGCAGTATCCGAGATTCTCGATCATCTCCAAATCGAATTTCGTGCGGCGCTCCAGTCGTTCAGCTTCAAGGAGCTTCCCCTCTTTCTCGAGGAGGGACAGGCGCTCATGCAGTTCCTTGCGAATGGCCTTTACCGCGCGCTCGCGCTCCGGTCCGGGCGTTACGAAGTGCTTGGCCGGAAAGATCCACGCGTCTTCGCGCTCCCTCAGTTCCTTCCGCGTTACGGGGTGGACTTCCAATATCCGTTCCGCCCTGCCTTTGGGCGCTTCGATGCGGTAGATGACTTCCTCGTTCGCGGGCATGATTTCCAATACCCCGCCGATAACGCGGAACGTTCCCCGGACCAGGTCCGACGTTGTCCTGACGAAATGCATTTCAATGAGCCGGTTCAACACGTCTTCGCGCGTCACGTCCTGTCCGCGCTTTATTTGAATGGCGCTTTCCAAGTAGTGGCCCGGCGTGCCCAAGCCGTAGATGCAGGAAACGGACGCACAGATGATGACGTCCCGCCTCGTTAGAACCGCTTGCGTAGCGCTGTGGCGCAATCGATCAATCTCCTCGTTGATCATCGCCTCCTTTTCGATGTACGTATCCGAACTCGGGATATACGCCTCCGGCTGGTAGTAGTCGTAGTACGAAACGAAATATTCTACGGCGTTATGCGGAAAGAATTCTCGGAACTCGTTTGTGAGCTGAGCCGCGAGCGTTTTGTTGTGCGCGATCACGAGCGCGGGTCGGTCAATCTTCTGAATGACGTTCGCGATCGTGAACGTTTTTCCCGTTCCCGTTGCCCCCAGAAGCGTCTGATACTTGTTTTTTGATTTGATGCCTCTTACGAGATCGCGAATAGCCTCCGGTTGGTCGCCGGAAGGCTTGTACGGTCGGACGAGATCAAAATGACTCATGGGCTGTTATCACGATAGGATGTTTGCAGATCAGCAGCTGGTTTTTGGCTGCCGGCGGCTCGCTTTCATCTCCAAGGTATGATGTTCTCGAACATCGTCCCCGACTCACGACAACCGATCCGCGACAAACGCCGCAACGCATCCGCAAATATCCATTCAGCGTCATGCCGGATACGAGATACCAGCTACCAACGACCAGCTACGGAATCAGCAATTCACCCGCCCCGCCTTCATCCTCCTGCGGTTCCACGGCCGCCTGCGGCTTCACGTACGTGATATCGTACGAGTACCGATATTTCTCTTCGCCGTCCCAGCTCAAGGAGATATCAACGTCGTTCTTTCCCGGGTGAAGGACGATCTTTTCCACGAATTCTCCCGTTTGCGGATTCGGCAAGATTTCCGTCTTCCGGACGCTTACGCTAAACCCATCCAGGATTTCATGCAAATTCGCAAAGTCTTCGACCTGTCCGTACACCGTGACGATCGGATCGTTGACCGTGTCCTTTGTACTCAATCGCCGTTCTTCCGCGTAGACGTGGAGAGGCACGGTTATGCGAACCGGAGGATTAAAATTTTCCGCAATCGCGTGAATCGTAACGGCGTCTCCGATATCCAGGAACCATGCCCAGCTCGCGATGAGCGCGATAGCGAGGAGCACGCTAAACACGCCTTGAACGCGAAGGATTTTTTTGACGCGCTTCGACTCTAATTCAGTGTCGAAACCTTTCGGCCTTGGCTTGAGGAGCTCCTCGGGAAGCATGAAAACATTGTACCAGTTTGACGGCACGCATGTAATAGAACAACGAACGCGGAAATTCAAAACACGGAAACCGTCGTTCGATTTATTTGTAACATTGTGATATACAGGCCTACATGTTCATCTGGAATCAGTTAAAAAGACCGATTATCGGCTTGTCCCCAATGGCGGACATGACGGATGCGCCATTCAATCTCATCTGCAAGGAACAGGGCGTTCCGGTCATCTTCCGTGAGATGGTGTCATCCGAAGCCATCACGCGCGGAAACGAGAAAACGTTCCGCATGGTTCGGATCGAAGACGGCGAGCGGCCGGTGATCCAGCAGATCTTCGGATCCGATCCGGAACGCATGGCCGAGGCCGCGCGCATCGTCATGGAGCGCGCCGCGCCCGAAGGAATCGACATCAACATGGGTTGTCCGGTTTATAAGCTCACGTCGAATTTCGACGGTGCCTCGCTCATGAAAGACCCCGATCGCGCGGCGCGGATCGTAAGAGCGGTGAAGGACGCCGTTTCCGTTCCGGTGAGCGTGAAGACGCGGCTCGGCTGGTCTGACGATTCCGATTGTCTGGAATTCGTAAAGAGGATCGAAGACGCGGGCGCGGATCTCATTTCCATCCACGGAAGGACGAAAGCGCAGAAGTATGACGGTCATGCGAACTGGGTGCGGATCGGCGAGGCAAAGGCCAATGTATCGATTCCCGTGCTTGCAAACGGGGACGTGAAGACGGTTGAAGATGCGCGCACGGCGCTCGCGCAGTCAAACGCGGACGGCCTGCTCATCGGTCGCGGAGCGCTCGGAAACCCGTGGTTCTTTAACGAGCTCGTTTCCGCGCTTCAGGACAACGGATCATTTACCAAACCGACGATGAAAGATCGGATTGAGACCGTCAGAAAGCACGCGGATCTTCATGTTGAGCGCTATGGCGAGAGAGGACTCGTAAAACTGCGGAAGCATCTTCCATTTTATTTCAAAGGAATGAAAGACTGGAAGGATGTACGATCAAGGCTGGTTAGAGTTTCAACACGAAAGGAACTTGAGGAGATCCTTGGTTCGATCAAAGAATAGCGGTTGTGAGTCGCTTAGAGGAATTGACGTTTTTTTTGCAATAAAAAAGCCCCGCCGGGATGGTAGTCTGCGAAGGCTCGTTTTCCCGGCGGGGCGAGCGTGTTCAATGGGAGATTCGAAAACGCTCTAAGGATTCAAATGCTATACGGATCCGTCCTTTTCGTCAATAAATGGATATAAAGTGCCCCGCCGGATACGGAGACGATTCATCCGGCGGGGCGAGGGCGGTTCTTGGAGGTCGAACACGCTCTGACGATGGAACGATAGCGGTTTGAATTCCTGTTGTCAATAAAAAATATACAAAACGTCAAGCAATGTAGACGAAACCCGTTTATACGTTTAAAGGTTTGCAGGTGATGAATGATGCATTCTCTTTTCACGAAGCGACACTTGTTAACTTGTAAACACGTATACTTTTTTTGAAATAAAAATGCCCCGCCGGATTTTGGGTTCGCGAGAGTTCGATCCGGCGGGGCATTGACGTAGTGAGAGCGGAATTGCCCTCGCAGCAAGTTTAGTAAGCGGTTTTTGAAACGTCAATCGTTTTCACGAATGACGGCTATAGCCTAATCTTCCATTTCTTGTAGTCGTCGTAGTAGTCGTAGTAGCTTCCGGGAATTTGCGGGAGGTAGTTTTCCGGATCAACGGGAATGCCGTCTTTACGCACTTCGAAGTGGAGGTGCGGACCGGTGGAAAGGCCGGCGCCCGGTGCGCCCGCGGCTCCGCCGGAGAGGGCAATGGCGTCTCCCCTGTCCACGAACGTATCCGGACTCGCCAGAAATTTTGAAAGGTGGGCGTAGACCGTTGCGAGTCCGCCCGCATGAACGATCATCGTGTAATTCCCGTACATCCTTCCGGTTTTGTTCCACGCCACGTATCCCCCGCCCGCGCTCGCGACGGTCGTTCCCATGCCCGCACGGATGTCCACGCCCGGATGCTCAAAGAGGTGGCGGAACGGGTATCCGGGATCATGGAAAATGGCCGTAATGCCGCTTGACGGATTGATGGGCCAGCTTAAGAATTGATCTCCCCTGGCGAGCGCATCATCGACGTTGCGGAGCTGATCTTGGAGCTCCTGTTCCAACGCCGCGATGATATTCGCCGTACTTTGCTGTTGCTGGCGAAGTTCGTACAGAATGTTTTGAAATTCCTCTTCACTCTCTTTGGTTTGTAAAATCAATGACTCTTTAAAGTTCATCTCCGCTTCGAGCGCGAGCATGTCTTTTCGCAGCGTGCGCCGTTCCTCCTCCACGGAATCCTGTTTTTCCTGTTTCGTGCGCTTCCTGTCCTCGAGCGCGGCTTTCACATCCCTCACTTCATCAAGGGTCGTCCCAAGATCGCGCTCAAGCTTCTTGATCGCCTCGAGCTGCGTAAAGAAGTCGGAGAGGGAGCTTTGCGTCAAGAGGATGTCAATCGTGGAAACATCATCTTCCCTGTTGATTTCTTTGACGAGGTCCGCGATCAGGAGCTTCTGTTTCGATATCCTCGATTCCTGAACGGCGATTTCTTTCGAAACGAGATCGATTTCGAGCGAGAGCGATTCAATTTCGATCTGCGTTCGTTCCACGGAGAGTTCTTTCTCTTTGACGCGGTTGTCCAGAATGGCAATTTGATTTTCCAGGCTCTGCGCTTCACTCCTCCGTTTTTCGATCTCCTCCTTGTATGAGCCGATCATCGAATCGAGTTCCTTTACGCGATCCTGCTTGCGCTCAATCTCCGACTCCAGGGTATCTACATCATCCGCTGCAAGACCAACCGGAACGCGTACGATAAAACAGGCCGATAGAACGAGGCTGAGGATGATGAGTGCGGTTTGGAATCGGTGATTCATCTTGAATGGAGGCGAGGTTGGCGCGTTGGCGTGTTTACGGGTCAGCATGCTTCTAAGCATCGATGTCTATCGCTCATTCCGTATTCCTTCTTCCCCGCCTTTGATTATACCCTATCCGCCGAGCGCCTCAATCGCTCTGTCAATGCGTTTGAGCGATCGGTCGTGGCCAAAAACGTAGAGCAGGTCAAACGGCGGGAGCGACTGTTTTTTTCCGGAGAGCGCAACGCGCAAAGGCCAGAGCACTTCCCCGTTGTTCCAGCCGCGCTCTTGGATCATCGCTTTGATCTTCTGTTCCAAAACGGACGAAGATTCCCAGTCCGTTTGCGGGATGAGGAGGATGAGCTCCCGAACGGCATGGAGCTTTTCCGCGGCATCGCCCGGTTCCTGGGATTTCCAGGGGATGATGCGAGCATCGGGTTCTCCGTTTTCGTCCATCAGATCTCCCGTTGCTTCCAAGACGTCCGATCGGTTCTCCACACGATCGCGAATGACGCGAGCGATTCTCGATTGCCGTTCATCATCCGCCGTCAACTTGTCCAATTCCGGTTTGACGTACGCGAGGAACTCCTCATCGGTTTTTTGCTTGAGGTAGTGCGCGTTCAGCCAGTCCAGCTTTTCGAAATTCACGACCGCTCCGGACTTGTTCACTTTTGCGAGGTCGAACATCCCCCGCAGTTCTTCGTGCGTATAGATTTCACGATCCCCCGTCGGATTCCATCCCAGGAGGGCTACGAAGTTCAGGATCGCTTCCGGCAGGTAGCCTTTTTTCAGGTAGTCCTCGACGGCAACGTCTCCCTGGCGTTTTGAGAGCTTGCTCTTGTCTCTGTTGAGCAAAAGCGGCAGATGCGCGAATTTCGGAACATCCCATCCGAATGCTTGGTAGATGAAGAGGTGCTTCGGCGTGGATGAAATCCACTCTTCCCCGCGGATCACGTGTGTGATTTCCATGTCATGGTCGTCGCACGTGGATGCGAGGTGGTATGTTGGCATGCCGTCGGACTTGATGATGACCTGGTCGTCCATCTCTTTCCATTCGAACGTTACGTCGTCCCTGATCTCGTCATGAAAGGTCACGGATCCTTCGGTCGGCAATGCCAGACGAATGACGTGCGGTTCTCCTTTCGCGATCCGTTTCTTGGCTTCCTCCGGATCGAGATTGCGGCACATCCTGTCGTATCGGGTCGGAAGCTTCTGTGCCATTTGACCTTCCCGCATTTTCATCAGCCTTTCCTCTGTGCAAAAACAGGGATACGCCAGCCCCTTGTCAATCAAGTCTTTGGCGTACTTCAAATGGATATCTTTCCGCTTCGACTGCTGGTACGGCCCTTTATCCCCTTTCTCGATAATTTGTTCTTCATCATCAATCCACACGCCTTCGTCCGGGACGATCCCAACGGTGTTGAGCGACCGGCAGTACGCTTCCATGGCACCGGAAACGAAACGGCTCCTGTCCGTATCT
>CAYMPS010000019.1:15144-15651 GCA_964392485.1 uncultured Gammaproteobacteria bacterium
TCATTAAGCGACCAGCAAAATGCTTGAATGGCACCAGGTATAAATCTTGTTATGTCCGTGTCTTCCATGCGCAAAATCAGCGTCCCTTTGTTCTTCCGCGCAAATAACTCGTTATACAACGAAGACCGGAGGTTTCCGATATGGATAAAGCCCGTTGGACTCGGGGCCATGCGCACGCGGGGAGACATAATTACTTATTTTACGACGCAGAAGAGCTTTTGTCTATAAAGAATGTAATTTATAACTCGTCTAAAATACTCGGATCTTTTAATTGATATCTAAATAATTTTAATTGTTCGATTAATTGAGAATATATTATATGACGATCCCATTCTTTAGTCTTTGGGGTGCCATATTGTCTTGAATATGTTAAGTGCAAAACTTCTTTAGATATTCTTTCAAATATTCTTAGCTCAGATGATATTTGAAATGGTTGACTACAGTAATCGCTTGCACGTGCATCATCTTTGTATTTTTTATTTTTAAAAAATAAGAATTCAATTAGAT
>CAYMPS010000020.1:0-6504 GCA_964392485.1 uncultured Gammaproteobacteria bacterium
ACGTTGTTCGAATAACTCGATTTTGAGTATTTATGACGTTGCTATTGGCATTTGGCAGCTGGCTTTTGGCCGGAATCGATGAAAACGGGTTATGAGCTGTAGCTAAACGCCGGTATAGCGAATATTTATATGAAGTGCACAAAATATCAGAGAAGCTCAAACCATCAATAAAAGACCACCGTATCAAGGAAAGATTCAAATATTTGTAGATCTGTATGACGCAACACTGTAATCGCTAAATTCTGTGACTCCTCAGAGTCATATCGAGGAAAAAGATAATAGAAACGATGATAATTCTCATTGTACAACGGATCAACTCCCTCCTCCTCCAATACAATTCCTTCAGAACCGGAGATTTTTCTCCGTTTTAATTTCATGGCCGTCGTCCATGGAAAAGAAAGTTGATCAATGAGCTCTTCGTCTGATTTTGCCAAGTCAACCCGGTTCGCATCTAATCCCCAGGCATCTGTCGGTGCACCAAAAACAAAATTATTTGAAGAGATATACAACGCGGGGGTTGTCATCGTTGCTTTCCTTGATGGAAATCCAACAATACATCGGGTTCCAACCAAAAAAGGATCATTTGCCTCGCTCTGAAAAGAAAGGCTCGGATTCCCCCACTCTTCCGGATACATAAACGAAATAGCCAACTCTTTATTCTCGTACAAAAATCGTCCGTCGCCCAAATCGGAAATGTATTCGTCAGAGTTAATGCATCCTCCGGGATCATCCTCGGGTTGAGACGATGATTCTTGATTTGATGGCGACATCGACACTTCTTGTACACTCGTTACCGGAGACACCGTTACTTGGCCCTTGCTCCATATATAAAATCCAACGGCCGCAATGAGCAGGAATAAAATCAGAGAAATGACGACCGTAGACTTTTTCATGGCCGCACCTTACATAGGCCGCATTTTTTTGGCAAACGATTATTTTAGATAAATTGTATCTTATTTTTCTTTATCACATTGACATCCGACCATGCTATCTATAGGCTCTTAAATAATTATGATGTCCTTGCGCCACAAAAAAATCGCCATCTTTTTAGGCATTCTCGTTCTATTGACAGGTATATTTTTTATTGCTATTTGGAGAAAAATAGGCGGTAGTAATCCAGATATTACAAATTTGATACCTTCAAAACAGACAGCTTCACCAACTGCAATGAATGTGCAAGAAGATGCAGCGGTCAATTCAGACAGATGGCAAACCCCGACTTATCGCGTGAATGAAGCAATCTCTCCAACTTCTTCGATAGAAGAAACGGGTTACATGACCATGGTAAATAACTACTGTCATCTTACATATGAGATTCCCGCTGATTGGTCGGTTTTTGGTTTTCTCGGCGAGTCTCAATTAATCAGTCCTAAAAACGGACGCGATGATGCTGCTTGGCGAGAAGCGAATCGCGAACTTATTGAAAATGCGGAAGGTGAGGCATTCCTATATCCACAGTATCGAAGTCTCTATATATCTTGCCATGAAGCAAAGGCTCGTTCGGAGCAATATGCATTAAAAACATTGATCATAGACGGAATTGATGCGTATGAAGTATCGTCAACCGGCGCCATTGCAGAAGAATCTATTACAACGACCTATACGATCGTCGCTGAAAAAGATGGGGTAACATACGAAATTTTATTAGATCATACCGAATACGACAATCTTTCAGATACGGTTAAGGGGATCATCGATAGTATTTCATTTGAGGATTGACACCTCCTCTATCTGAAACGAATCGCGGCAACAAAAAAAGAACTGCATTGTCTTGGCGCTGGGCTACTCTCCCGGGGCCGGGTTGGGCCCAAGTACCATCGCTGCTAACGGGCTTAACTGCTGTGTTCGAGATGGGAACAGGTGTACCCCCGTTGCTGCAAGCACCAAGACGATGAAGTCCTTGCGTCTACGAATTACGAATAAGGGTACGAATCTACGAATATGCTTCCTGATGCCGGGAAGAGCATTCGTAGATTCGTATCTATTCGTAATTCGTAGACATAAAATCAGAGGATCATACGTACAGAGTATCGTAATCGGAATACGACGAAACGTATCCTTAGCCACCCGTTCCCGGATGGCCGAGGCATCGGACGATTAGTACCAATCGGCTGAAGCGATCTCTCGCCTTACACCTTTGGCCTATCAACCTCCTCGTCTCGGAGGGTCCTGATAATGAATCCTAATCTTGGGGACAGCTTCACGCTTATATGCTTTCAGCGTTTATCTAAACCGAATGTCGCTACCCTGCGATGCCCTTGGTAGGACAACAGGTACACGAGAGATTCGTACATTCCGGTCCTCTCGTACTAGGAATGTGCCCCCTCAAGATTCCACGCGCATAGTAGACAGGAGACCGAACTGTCTCACGACGTTCTGAACCCAGCTCGCGTACCGCTTTAATTGGCGAACAGCCAAACCCTTGGGACCTTCTTCAGCCCCAGGATGCGATGAGCCGACATCGAGGTGCCAAACCTCCCCGTCGCTGTGGACGCTTAGGGGAGATCAGCCTGTTATCCCCGGAGTAGCTTTTATCCGTTGAGCTTCCGCCGTCCGATATCGTACGGTCGGATCACTAAGTCCTGCTTTCGCATCTGCTCGACTTGTTGGTCTTGCAGTTAAGCCAGCTTATCCCTTTGCAGAATGAACGCGATTTCCATCCGCGTCTAGCTGACCTTTGTGAACGCCTCCGTTACATTTTGGGAGGCGACCGCCCCAGTCAAACTACCCACCAGGTACTGTCTCTCAAACCGGATTCACGGTCTGGGATAAGACTTCCGGCAGCCTAAGGGTGGTATCTCACTGGTGCCCGAAGGCTCCCACCTATGCTGAACAGAGAAAGTCGAAAGTCAATACCAAGTTGTAGTAAAGCTTCACGGGGTCTTTTCGTCTAACTACGCGTACAGGGCATCTTCACCCCACTTGCAATTTCGCCGAGTCCCACGTTGAGACAGTCAACAACTCGTTATGCCATTCGTGCGGGTCGGAACTCCAATGTGTTAGCTCATGGTTTCCCATGAGATCAGACTATACCTTCATCTTGCGAACCATCTGTAGGAGATCTTCTTTTGCGTATCGTCTCGCGCCATGATTGTTCATGGTATAGGCTTGCTCGATAATTTCGAGAATGCCTGCATGCGAGCGATGCTTATTTTCCTTCATCGTTTTGCAGATGGCAGAAAATTGCTTAAAGTCGTTCACTTTTGACGTTTGAAGAGGATACTTCTCGAAATGAGGAATAATCTTTTTCTTCAAGTCGTCCAATGAACGAACTTCATACTTGTATGTTTGGTCATGACGGTCGAATCGAATGCTTCCGCAACCGAAGTATTCATGGATACGCTTCAGTATCGCTAGATTTCTTCGATGCTGACTAACGGTAAAACTCGGACGGACTTCAATGCCCGTTACAAATTTTCCGTTTCGATTAAAGGAAACAAGAAAGCTTCCTTCTCCGTCAACGAATCCTGTAACATACGTTGAGAACTCCATAGATGATCTTGTTGCCGCAAGAGCTGACGTGTTGCCCGACGCGATGCGTCAAGCCTCTCCTTTCGGATCAGTCGTTACGGGTCATGTGAATCATATCACATGTTCCCACGGTATTTCCCGTTCCCGTTCGTCTCCGAGAGTGTGGGATTCACCGTTATGAGTCAGTTTGCTTTCCCCGATTTACATCGAGGTTCGGGCGAGTGTTATTTCCAACCCTTATGACGTTTTGGTAAACGTCTTCGGAACACTTGTCCACCCGACAAGGAATTTCGCTACCTTAGGACGATTATAGTTATCGCCGGCGTTCATCAGCGCTTGGCTTCAAGGCTGCCCCCCGAAGGGTTCACCTCTCCGCTTAACGTTCTGACACTGGCCAGGCATCACCCCCTATACATCACCTTGCGGTTTAGCAGGGAGCTGTGTTTTTGGTAAACAGTCGGTTGTTGTCATTCGCTGTGCCCTGCCCATTAAAGGCAGGGAGGCCTTATCCCGAAGTTACGGCCGCTGTTTTGCCGAGTTCCTAAACGCGGGTTCTCTCGTACACCTTGGCACACTTACGCCTACCCACCTGTGTCGGTTTGCGGTACGGACACCATCGTGTTGGCTCTAGAAGGTTTTCTCGGCACCCCATTCTCTCTCCTTGCCCGTCTTGCGACAGGCTCGCGATCACCGCGAGGCTTATGCTGCACGGATTTGCCAATGCAGCACCCCTCGGTGCCCGAAGGTTCATTCCAGGAACCTCGAGAAATGCAAGGATGCGTCACTCCATTGAAACACGACGGTGGTGCAGGAATATTAACCTGCTGTCCATCGACTACGCCTTTCGGCCTCGCCTTAGGACCGACTAACCCAGGGACGATTCGCGTTGCCCTGGAAACCTTGGGTTTACGGTGGATGGGATTCTCACCCATCTTTTTGCTACTTATGCCAACATTCTCTCTTCGCATCGCTCCACGATTGCTTACGCATTTCGCTTCGGCGCAGATACGAATGCTCCCTTACCACACCCCGTGCTGCACGAAGAGCTCCATGCCTCAAGTCTACGAATTACGAATGGGATACGAATCTACGAATATGCTTCCTGACGTTGGAAAGAGCATTCGTAGATTCGTACAATATTCGTAATTCGTAGACCCCTATACATGAAACACTTTGTGCAGCACGGCGGTATTCGCGACGTCGGTACAACGCTTAGCCCCGGTAAGTTTTCGGCGCAGGGCAGCTTGACCAGTGAGCTATTACGCTTTCTTTAAAGGATGGCTGCTTCTAAGCCAACCTCCTGGTTGTATAAGCCGCCCCACCGCCTTTCACACTTAGCGTTGATTTGGGGACCTTAGTCTGCGATCTGGGCTGTTTCCCTTTTGTCCACTGGAGCTTAGCCCCCAGAGACTGACTGCTAGGAACACGTTACGGTATTCGGAGTTTGGTTAGGAACACTAAGCTTGCGCCCGTGCCCCCATTCAGTGCTCTACCCCCGCAACGCTATGAACTAGCGCTAGTCCTAAAACTATTTCAGGGAGAACCAGCTATTACCCGGTTCGATTGGTATTTCACCTCTAACCACAGCTCATCCCCTCGTGTTGCACGGCGAGTGGGTTCGGACCTCCAGCGGTTTTTCGGCCGCCTTCATCCTGGCCATGGTTAGGTCACCGGGTTTCGGGTTGTGCGCATGCTACTTTAAGTTCGCCCTATTCAGACTCGCTTTCGCTGCGGCTTCATCCCCTCAGGGACTTAACCAGCAACATACGGCACACTCGTTGGCTCATTCTTCAATAGGAACGATGTGACTCATACCTCACATAAGAAACTCCATAAATTGGTTCTACGAATTACGAATGGGATACGAATCTACGAATATGCTACCTGACGTCAGGGAGAACATTCGTAGATTCGTACAATATTCGTAATTCGTAGACCTTATGCAATCACTTATGTGAGGCACGAGCTCCATCTCCTTGTAAGCGTACGGTTTCAGATACTATTTCATCGCCCTCCCGGGCTGCTTTTCAGCTTTCCATCACTGTACTTGTTCACTATCGGTCAGGAAGAGTATTTAGCCTTGCCGCATCGTCACGGCTGCTTCCTACGGGATTTCTCGAGTCCCGCAGTACTCTGGATCAGGAACGAGATGGGCAGGTACCATTTTGCCTACAGGACGATCGCCTTCTTTGGTCCGGCATTCCAGCCGGTTCGGCTATAGTCCTACACTCATCTCCAGGGTTCTTAGGTCCCCTGACGTTCCGTCCGCAACACCCTACATGCGTCAGCCTAAGCTCATCACCATCGTCCGCGGTTAAACTTGCGTCCAACTCGGTACGATGGATCCACACATAAGGTTTGGGCTCCTCCGCTTTCGTTCGCCACTACTAACGGAATGGAACTGACATCTTGTCTCAACACGACGTCGTCAAAGACCTTTTAAGGGGTCTCCGACATGCGCGTGAGACAAGAAGTCAGCGTTTATTCGTTTTCTTTTCCTCTGGGTACTGAGATGTTTCACTTCCCCAGGTTCCCTCGCATGTACCTATGTATTCAGTACATCGTCTGTCGACTTCATCGACAGGGGTTTCCCCATTCGGACATCCTCGGATCAACGGTTGCTTGTCACCTCCCCGGGGCTTATCGCAGACTGCCACGTCCTTCATCGGCTCTTCCATGCCAAGCCATCCACCGTACGCCCTTACGTGCCTCGGCCATCCGGAAACACAAAGCGAAGCTTTATGATCGGATCGGCCTGCTACGGCGCTCTTGAGCGCTCGTGGCCTGCCATGTCGCTCGCGAGCGACATGGCCTGCCACATCGTCGCAGAGACGACGTGGACTTTTAAGGTATACGTTTAGGTCGTATTTGAATCTCTGAAAAAGCGAATGCACTTTTCAAAGACTCGATTGCTTACTTGTATCTATTGGATTAGATACTCTGTACGTATGATCTTCTGATATTGTCGAAGATTCGACCTGACTCGTTTGAGGCAGGCAATCGGATGATTCTGAAACGGATCATTCGACTGAC
>CAYMPS010000020.1:6604-15215 GCA_964392485.1 uncultured Gammaproteobacteria bacterium
AGAGACAAAAAACTTGGCGGTCAGGCCAAGCAACGGACTTAATGTCTGGTTCGCGCTTAGCCTATGTGGTTTGGTTGATAGCCATCATTGGTTTATTTGCGAGCCAGAGGTCCCCTTTTGCCGAAGCAGATAAGCGGGACGTAAGCCTCATGAAGTGCCGGTATAATAGTGAAGATTGGAGGGACTGTCAAGTAATAATGATCCGTAGTACGATCCAGCAATAAAATGTATGAAAAACCTCATAATTAGAGCCATTGGACGCCCGACGGAATCATGGCAACGCGAAGCTATCCACATGTATGAAAAACGTCTGAAACCGTTCGGCGGCGTGGAGATAGTTGAGCTCTTGGGGGGCCATAAAGGGTCTTTAAAGCCGGATGAGGCCAAAACCCGAAAGACGGAGTCCGAACATTTGCTCAAGGGCATCACGGATAACGCTCTGGTCGTAGCGCTTGATATACGAGGAAAAGCATTCGACTCAGAGGAATTTGCTCAAAATCTCTCTAAATGGACGGAACATAACAGGCAGACTGTTTTTCTGATCGGCGGATCATGGGGATTTGATACGTCAATAAAAGACCGCGCGGACGTTATCCTGTCTTTCGGGCCCATGACCCTTCCCCACGGACTCGCCCGCATCGTGCTTTTGGAGCAGGTTTATAGGGCAAAAATGATTTCCGATGGACGCGAATATCATAAATAATTGTATATTATACTTGACAAAAGTGCTAAAATATGCTATATTACGTCCTGAGTAATTAAACGATATCTATGCCAAAACTTGAACCCGTTTACGAAGTACCCCGACCGAATAAGAAAGGGGAACCGATCGAAGTTACGGAGGGTGATATTGAGGATATTATTGATGAAGACATTGAGACTTCCGGCGTTCGTCTTCGACCGGAAGGAATCCCGGATATCACGGGAGAAGCGGCGGATGTCCGCGAACCCGGCGAACTTCAGGAGAAAGACGTTGTGGAGGCATTTGAAATTCCGGGGTTCAAGGGCATGACGGTTGCGGCCACGCTCGAGAAGTATACGGAGAGCCAGGGAACGGAAGTGCGCAATCAAGACAACATCATCGCGGATCCGGAAACGGGTTTGATCGGCGTGCTCGACGGCTTGGGAGGCGAGGGAGATGAGAGCGCCGGCGCGCGTGCGAGCATGAGCGCTGAACAGAACATCCCGGAGCGCTTCTCAATGCTTTTAAATAGTCCCAATAATCTTTTGAATATTCGGGAACGACTCATTGACCACCAGATGAACCGAAAGAATCCGTCGACACCGGAACTCAAAACGCGGTATCAAAAACAGTTGACTGAAATGGTCGAAGACATCTTGGAGATGGATGCGGAACTGGGTCGCAAAGCACTGGCGCTGATTGAAGCCGTCCGCCAGACGAACAAATCCGTACAGGAAACCGGAGGCAAAACCACGGCAACGGTTGGATTCGTGCATGAAACACCGGATGGCCAAAAGTGGGCTGTCATCGCAAGCTCAGGCGACAGTCCTGCCATGAAGCGGAGAAAGAACGGAGAGCTCATACCAATTACCAAGGAAGATTCCCTGTTAAATTCACTGTTGGATTCCGGAGAGCTCACCGAAGACCAGGTGCATGAAATGCAATCGAATCCGGATAAAAAAGTAAACATCCCCCTTTCGCTCGCCGTGGTTCAGGCGATGGGCGGAGGGAAGGATGAATATGACGCAATGCAGGCCAAGAGAATCAAGCAGTTTCCGGCGAATTACAAGCTCCTCAAGCGCGCCATGATTTCCTCGCTTGGCGGATCAGTATCAAATGCCGATCCTGCGCTGAACATCCGCCGTTTGGAACCGGGAGACGAGCTCATCATCGCGTCAGACGGACTCACAGATAAATATGAGAGGGCGGATGGAGAAACCGATCTTGAAGCGCTCGGCAATGAATTCAAAGGAGATGCAGTCACGGAAGACTTGGACCGCGTCAGAAAAGCCGCAAAAGCCAAGGAGTCGGCCGCGAAGAAAGATGACGACATCGCCATCGTAACAGCGCGAGTCGCATAACCATTTATTCAAAGGAAAACGACCAAGCTCAGCTTGGTCGTTTGCGTTTTGGAGTCGGATGGAAAAAGGGCGTTCACCTAGGAGGATTGTTCGAAGAACGGATTCGTTGCGGAACGCGTACACCCGCCAAGGTCGAGACGGATCGAACGAACGTTCGAGTAGTGGTTATCCCCACGGAAACGAATCGGGCGAAGATCCTCGAGCCAGTTCGGCCGAAAGTCGAACGTGTGCATCGTGCCCGGAGCGGATGCGCTCCGCGCTTCATGAAGCGTTCCGGGAATCAACACGTCCGAGCCGTTCACGGAAACCGCGAGCTCGGCATTCGTTCCATCGAGCAGCGAGGCGTCGAACGGACCGTATGCCCGAAAGACGATGCGTATCTCGTTTGAATGATCCCCCGGCAGAATTCGAGGCTTGCGGTACGATGCTTCGAACGCGCGTAGCTTTTCGGAGTTGGATGGAGACACGGTTTGCAATGCTCCTCCTTTATGGTTGCGTTGCGCCAAAATCAGCCAACAATGTTTCTTACCCGAAAAACGGAACGCTGTCAACCATCCTTGCCAAAACCCCCTTTTTATCGTATGATCTGCCACATCGTTGAGGTATTTAGCGCTTAGCCACTTTGATCGTGCGACCGGCCAAAAACCAAACGCCAAATGCCGGTCCTGAGCGGCAACGAGGTAAGGCATCGACAGACTTCCAAATAAACAAATGCGCAGGTGGCGGAATTGGCATACGCGCCAGGCTTAGGACCTGGTGCCCGAAAGGGCTTGAGAGTTCAAATCTCTCCCTGCGCACCACGTAAAAACGGCAGCTCGTCTGCCGTTTTTACGCAGCCCTCATTCACTTGGAGATTTGATCAAAAAAGATCCTGCTACGGATCTCTTCTTCCCTCCTCTTGTCCCTCTAACTCCCCGGGCGGACTTCCGTGGGCGGAGGAATGTTCTGCGGAGCTTCCGGAGGCGGAGACGTGCGACGATCAACGAAGCCGTTCTTCTCCCCGGACGAGGGTGCCGACGTGAGGGAAACATCCTTGGATGCGCAACCGGCGCCGAAGAGCGCGGCGATGCAGAGGATTCCGATGAGGGACTTCCATTTCATACTGTTTGCAGGATACACGACTCGTTTACGTTAGGCGAGCGCTTCTTTTCTTTTTACGCGATCCGTACGCCTTTTTCGCTTATTTCGCTTTTCCTTTTTGGCATTCCGCGAAATCGTAAAGAAAAACGTGGATCCCTCATCTTCCTTGGATTCAAACCAAATGCGCCCGCCATGCGCTTCGATGATGGACTTCGCGATGTACAAGCCCAGTCCGGTGCCTTCCGTGACCTTCGTGATGATGTTATCCGCCCTAAAAAATTTCTCAAACACGCGGCGCTGTTGCTTTCGGGGGATGCCCACACCCTCGTCTTTAATCCAAAACGTAATCTCCTTGTCCTTCTCCTTTTCGCATCCGATCTCCACGCGTCCACCGCGCTTGGAATACTTGATGGCGTTATTCAAAATATTCGAAACAGCCAATCGCATCCTTCCCTCGTCCACCGGAAGGATGAGCGAACGTGGAGCGCCCTTGCACTTCACGATGGAAATTTGATTTTGTCTGGCAAGCGAAATATTTTCTGAAATGATCTGGCTAAAAAGCTTTATGACGTTCACCGGCTCCTTGTTCATGGAAATCCGTTCGCCGCTCTCAATGCGGGAAACGTTTAAGAGATCGTTGATGAGCCTGATCATGCGTTCATTGCTCTCATGGACGTTTATCAAATACTCTCTCTGCCGTTTGAGGAGCGATCCGGCCCGTCCGGCCAAAAGGAGTTCAATGAACCATTTGATCCCGGTAAGCGGCGTATGGAGCTGATGCGTGGCGATGGAAATAAACTCGGACTTCATTTGATCGATTTCGTGCTCACGCGTCGAATCTTGGAAAATGACAACGCACCCGAAAACTTCACCTTCAGATCCCACGAGGGGCGCAACGCTGTTTTCAACCGGTATTTCATTGCCGCTTCGATTCACCAACGTCGCACGAGTCGTAACCGTGCGAATCTCGCCGGTCGCGAGAGAGGCTTCTATGGAGGCCGATGCCGATGTTTTATTATTCTCGGAAATGAATGTCATGACCTTGGAATAGTGTTTGCCGATCGCATCCTCCATTCGGTACCCGGACATTATTTCCGCAGCCTTGTTAAACAGCACGATCTTCCCTTGCCTATCAACCACGAAAAGACCGTTTACCATACCCTGAATGATTGCGCTGATCTTATCGCGCTCTCTCTTCGTTTCTTCGAGCGCCCGTTCCCGTTCCGTGACATCGTAGGCGATCGCAAACAGGATTCGGTCTTTCACCACGGGGTGAGCGGTCCACTCTAAAAATTTTCTTGAACCGTCTTTGCAAACCTGCCGATTCATAAAGCGATAAACCGCTTTCCCCTTAACGATTTTTCCCATCTCCGCAAGCGTCGACGCCCGATCGTCCGGATGGACGAACCGAATGAACGGTTTGGATAAAAGCTCTTTTTCGGAATAGCCGAGGACGTCCATGAACGCGGGGCTCACCTTCGTGAAATATCCCTTAAAATTCACGATGCAGACCATGGCCGTGGCAAGATCGAACAGCCGCTCGAGATCCTCCGCGGCCTTATCGCGTTCCGGGATATCGGAGTAGACGGCGGCCACTTCGCCGGTCGGAAGCCTGTAGAGGTAGTTGCTCCTCCATGTTTTCCCCAGCCGTTTATCCTCATAGACCGATTCCGGCAGAGACACGGACACTCCGGTCATCCAAACCTCGCGAAGGTGCTTTACGAGGCCCATGGCTTTCGCACCGGGAAAAACGCTCGTCACTTTTTTACCGATGAGCTTCTCCTTTTTTATTCGATCGATTGTTTCGCCCGCTTTATTAAAATCCTTAAAGATGAAGTCCCTCCCTCCGTTAACGGCCTCGTAAATCGCAACGCCGCTCCGTATGTGACGAAAGAGTTCGCGATGCCTCCGTTCGCTTTCTTTCAATTCAGCCTTGGATTCCTTTAATTCCTTAACGAGTTTTATTAATGCGCTCTGCTTTGCCTTTTCCGTTTTCTTTGCCATACGTAAGGTTTCGTATTCGTATCGGAACGCGTAAAATCCCGGATGTTAAACACGCTTACTTCTTTTTTCCATTCGCGGATCTGGACGTCTGCTTTGACCGCTTTCGCTTTTTTACAGTTCCCCTCGGGATCGTGAAGGAAACCGTGGTTCCGATATTCTCCGTTGACACGAACCAGAACTCTCCGCCGTGCGCCTCCACGAGCGATTTCACGATGTACAATCCCAAACCCGTTCCGACCGTAATTTTCGCCACGACGTTGTCCGCGCGGAAAAACTTTTCGCTGATGCGATGCTGCTGCCGTTTCGGAATCCCGTATCCGTAATCCTTCACGTAGAACGTGATCGCATTCTTCTTATCCGTGTTATACCCGACTTCCACCTTCCCGCGCGGTTTTGAGTACTTCACCGCATTGCTGATGAGGTTGTAAAACACCTGGCGGATTTTATCCGGGTCGGCGCTCAGGATGAGCTGCTTGGGCATTTCCTCCTGCTTCACGACCGTTACGTTGAATTCTTTGATCAGATCAACGCTCCCCTCGATGACTTCGTCGATGATTTTTATGATGTCCGTGGGTTTCTTTTCGAATGTGAACCGATCGCCGGATTCAATGCGGGAAACGCTCAGAAGGTCTTCGACGAGGATGATCATGCGCTCATTGCTCGCATAGACCTGCTCCAGGTACTTCCGCTGATTCTCCGGAATCTCTCCGGCCTTCCCGCGCAGCAGGAGCTGTAGGAACCACTTGACCCCCGTCAACGGCGTATGGAGCTGGTGCGAAGCGATCGATACGAACTCCGTTTTCATCTTATCGACTTCGCGCTCCTTCGTGACGTTGCGGAAAATGACGACCGCGCCGGACGGTCCGTTCGATCCGCTCACGGGCGCTGCACTGTATGCAACCGGAATCTGATCGCCGTTCTTATCGACGAGCAAGGTATGATTTACGGACGAGAGTGATCGTCCCGTTTCCATCACCTCTTTTACGAACGCAACGGCTTTCCGATCATTATTCTCATGAACGAATTCCAGTACCTCGTTGTACGGCTTGTTGATCGCCTCCTCTATGGCGTGACCGGACATGAGCGCCGCGGCTTCGTTAAAGAGGATGATCTTATAATCTTTATCTACGACGAAGACCCCGTCCGCGATGCTCTGAACGATCTTGCGAATCTTATCCCGCTCCCCCTTGATGTCTTCCGAAGACTTCTTGAGATCTTCACTCGCCTTGATCCGATCCGTAATGTTCGCGAATGCGGCAACGACCTCGCCGGTCGGAAGTTTATAGATGTAGTCTTCCCACCATACTTTCCCGAGGCGCCGATCCTCGTAGATCGTGGGCGGGAAATGCTCCGCCCGTCCCGTTTTCCATACGCGCCGCAGGGCTTTGAGGAAACCGGTCTTCTCAATGCCCGGAAAAACCTTCGTGATCGGCTGGCCGATCACATCCTGCCTCCGTATCTTATCCGACTGCTGCGCCGCTTTGTTAAAATCCGTCAAAATGAAGTTCTTTCCCTTCTCGACGGCCTCGTACACGGCCGCGCCGCTCTGCATGTTTTCGAACAGCTCACGGTACCGCTGTTCGCTCTCCATGAGCGTCTGGTCGAACTGGCGCATCTGCGTCACATCGCGAAAAATCATGAACAGAACGCTCTCGCCGTTGTCCAATACGAGGCTGGAGTAGCACTGAATGATCGCATCTTTTCCGCCGATCTTCGCTTCAACATCAATGGGCTTTACTTTCTTTCCGTCATATGAATCCTTAACGAGCTTCTTCAGCGCCAAAACAGAAGACTTCGAATACATTGAATGCTTATAGAAAATCTTCCCTATCATCTGTTCGGCCGGAATGCCGAACACGTTTTTCACCATCTCGCACGCATTTAACACCGTGCCGTTTTTGTCCAGTACCAAAAGCGGGTCCGGAAAATTCTTACAAAACGATTTGCAATCCTGAAGTTTTTCAACGAGGCATTTGGCCATAGTCCCTCCACTGCGATTGGTTACTTCTTAGATAAGATATCTTTGACTTTATTCTTCAGTCCCTGAAGATCCATCGTCGCTTTTACGCAATAGTCGATCGCCCCAAGCTTCATTCCCTTTTCCCGATCCGCCTCCTGCGTGAGATTCGTAAGGATGATAACGGGAATTTTTCGTACCTTCACCTCCTTAGCGCTCTTCAGGGCGGCGAGGACATCGAACCCGTGCAATTGAGGGAGAACGAGGTCCAGAATAATGAGATCCGCCGCTCCCTCAAGGGCGGCTTTCAATCCGTTTTTTCCGTCCTCATAGAGGATCACATCATATCCCGCATCTTCCAGCTCAATGCGAATAGCCTCGAGCATGATTCGATCGTCTTCGATGACG
Organism: uncultured Gammaproteobacteria bacterium; assembly: GCA_964392485.1. Taxonomy (GTDB): domain Bacteria; phylum Patescibacteriota; class Patescibacteriia; order 2-12-FULL-60-25; family 2-12-FULL-60-25; genus 2-12-FULL-60-25. The sequence goes on from CAYMPS010000020.1 coordinate 14,097, forward strand.
AGAACTTTTTTCTTGGCCATATTCAAAAACCTTTTACCTAGTATATCACTTTCATTCACTCTTTGCGCGTGAAGATCGCGGATAAAGCCATTATTTGCATCGCGAAACGAAACAACGCGTCTATAAAGCGAATTTTGATATGCAGGGAGTTAGGGAGTTAGGGATTAGGGAGTTAGGGCAGACGCGCGGGAAGAGAGGTTCCCCCTAACTCCCTAATCCCTAACTCCCTAAAATAAACCCGCGCGCGTTTATAAAAACGTCGCAACACAGCGGCTTTACGGTCCGCGGTTAGGCCCGCTCAACGTACTCTCCCGTATCCGTGTTGATGACGATCTTTTCCCCCTGATTGATAAAGATCGGAATGCGAACCATGAATCCGGCATCCGTTTTGGCATCCTTCTGCACGTTCCCGCTGGCCGTATCGCCTTTCACGGCCGGCATGGTTTCGATGATGGTAAACGTCATCTTCTTGGGAAGCTGGAGCGCGATGGGTCTGCCTTCGTAAAACGAAAGGATGATGTTCATGCCCTCCTGTAAATAGGCCCCCTGATCTCCCACCGATGACTCCTCCATGGAATGCTGGTCATACGTATCCGGATCCATAAAATGGTACCCGCTCTCGTCCTTGTACAGGTACTGCATGGTCTTGTGCTCCACCTCCACGATGTCGATGGTTTCCGATACCTTGTAGGTCTGCTCGAGCGTGCGCCCGTCGCGGACGTTCTTGATGCGCGTGCGCACGAACGCCGCCCCCTTGCCGGGATTGATGTGCTGAAACTCCGTGACGACCCACGGATCGTTGTTATGGAGGATGACAATGCCTTTCTTGATGAGGTTTGGAGAAGCCATATTGAGCAGTCCGTTGCCTATGTCTATTGTCTGTTGTCGTCTCTTTCAGAGATCTATGGACAATAGACTACGGACAACTGACACGTATTCGGCCTGCAGTGTGCGCGAATCGAAAGGAGTCGTCAAGGATCGTTTCGTTACATCAGACCCCGGACTCGGTCCAGCACGGCACGCGCCGCTTTATGAAATTCACAACGTCGCTATGAAAATCAGCGAACTTGTCGTCGAGATAATCTTTGGTAACCATCGTCGCTTTAATACGTACGACGT
>CAYMPS010000021.1:0-15201 GCA_964392485.1 uncultured Gammaproteobacteria bacterium
GGCTGGCGGCTGGCGGCTGGCGGCTGGCGGCTGGCGGCTGGCCGGGATGGTAAGGCCGCGTAAGCCAGCTGCCAATAGCCAGCAGCCAGCAGCCAAGCTATACCGCGCTCGACATCTGGTACATCGGAAGCAGGATAGCGCTCACCATGACGCCAACGGCCAAACCGAGCAGAACCATGACGATCGGCTCAATCAAGGTCACGAGATTTGCCACGAGGTTATCCACCTCCCGTTTGTAAAAGTCCGCCACGTGATTGAGCGTCTCTTGCAATTTGCCCGTTTCTTCCCCCACGGAAATCATCTGTATCATCATGGTCGGAACGCTCTTGTTCCGTCGGAAGGCGGTAGTGAGGGAATTTCCTTCGTTCACTTCCTGGATCGTCTCATACACCATCTTCTTCCAAACCTGGTTCCCCACGATGGCGGAAACGATCTCCAGCGCGCTGATCTGATCAACACCTCCGTGGATGAGCGTCGCGAACGACCGCGTGAATCGCACAACGTAGATGCGGCTGAACAGCAGGCCGAAGATGGGCGCCTTGAGTTTCATCTGATCCAAAAACATGCGGCCTCCCGGCGTCTTAACGGCAACGCGGATGCCGATGATGAGCCCGACAACCATCATGATGAGGATGTACCAGTAGTTCTGAAAGAAGCCTGAAACGAAAATGAGCATCTTCGTAGAGAAAGGGAGCTCCATATCCGCCTCTTCCAGCACGTCCGTCAACTTCGGCACAACGAAGGTCATCATGATAAAACCGACAACGATGAGCGCGGACATGATGAACGCCGGATAGATGAGTGCGCCTTTGACCTTGCTCGTGAGATCGTAATCCTTCTCCTGCTGATCCGCCAAATAGGAGAGAACTTCCTGCAACTGTCCGGACGTTTCGCCCGAACGGATCATGTTGATGAAAAAAGCGCTGAAAACCTTCGGGTGCCGTTCAAACGCATCGGACAGCCGCGAACCCGCTTCCACCTCGCCGGAAACATCCATCATGATCGTTTTCAGCGCCGGATTTTCCGTTTGCGCGGTAATGTTCTTCAGCGAGTCAACGATCGGAACGGCGGCGGAAATCATAACGCTGAGCGTCCTGCTCATGATTACGATGTCCTTCGGCTTCACCTTGTTCAAGAACGCGATGGCCTGCTGCGAACCCTTCGTTTTGTAGGGTTCGAGGATGAGCACCTCGAATCCGCGCTCCATGAGCGCTCCATGAGCATCATCCATGGTCGGGGCGTCAACGATCCCCGCCTGGATGCGGCCGCCTTCTACGCGCACTCGGTACTTGAACGTTGGCATAGATTTACGCAACGAGCTCCTTAACCGCTTCGACGACGCACTCCGGACGCGTATGCGGCTTGATAAAGAACGCCCGACAACCGAGGCGCCCGCATCGATCGATGTCGCTCTGCTCCGCAAGGGACGTGAGTAAGACGACGGGAATATTCGCCGTCTCCTCCCATGATTTCAACAATTCAAGAACGCGGAATCCGTTCATGCGAGGGAGCGCCAGCTCCATGACGATGGCATCCGGACGATGGCTCTTCGCTTTTCGCATGCAGGTATCGCCGCTATCCGCGAGAACGACATCGAACGTCGACCGTTCGAACTTTTTCACATAGATAGCCTGTGAAAAAGAATCGTGGTCGGCGAGCAATACCGTCGTCATACTCCTTTCTCCCCCTTTTCATCTTTCCCTTCCCCTTCTTCCGTTTCCTGGGACAATCGATACACTTCTTCAATCGTCGTAATCCCGTCAAGCGCCTTTAAGAGCGCATCCTGCCTCAATACGATCATCTCTTGATCCTTAACCTCCTTCTGCACCTCTTCGATGGGAAACCCTTTTTCCACGAGCTTTCGCGCGGAGGTGGTAAAGAGCATCATCTCCGCGATGGAAACGCGTCCTCCGTAGCCGGTCTGTTTGCATCGCGCACAGCCTTTGCCGTGATAGAACACGGGGTTCTCAATATCCGATCCCTCTTTGATGTACTTCTTTGGAATTTCGCGCAATTCCTTTTTCAGCCTTTCAATGATCTCCGGCTCCAGTTCCTGCACCTCCTTGCACCCTTCGCAGATACGGCGTGCGAGGCGCTGAGCGATGCCGATGTTCATGGTTGCGGCGAGCAGGAACGGTTCCACGCCCATATCCGTCAAACGCGGGATGATGCCGAAGGAGTCATTCGTATGGAGCGTGGAGAAGATGAGGTGGCCCGTGAGCGATGCGTGGATGGCCAGCTCCCCCGTTTCCCTGTCCCGGATCTCACCGACCATGATCACGTTCGGGTCCTGGCGAAGGAGCGAGCGCAGTCCCGTGGCGAACGTGTATCCGATCTGCGGACGAACCTGCGATTGGTTCACGCCTTTGATGTAGTACTCCACCGGATCCTCGAGCGTGGAGATATTCACCCCCTCGTTATTCAGCATGTTCAAGCAAGCGAAGAGCGTGGTGGACTTTCCGGATCCGGTCGGACCCGTGACGAGGAAGAGGCCGTGGGCTTTCTTGACCTCTTCGATAATGGTATCCACGTGCTCCTTCCGGTAGCCGAGCTGTTCCAAATTCGGCGCGCCCTTCGTCGTATCCAGGATACGTAAAACGACTTTTTCGTTATCAACGACCGGGAGCGTCGAGATGCGAAAGTCGATCCTCTTCTCTCCGTACGTCTGGCTGATGCGGCCGTCCTGCGGAACGCGCGTCTCATCCAGCTTCATGTTCGATAGAACTTTAACGCGCGCGATGAGCGCCGGATGGACGCTCCCGGGAAGCGTCACGACCGTGCGAAGGACGCCGTCGATGCGATAGCGTATGCGGCTCTTATCTTGTACGGGTTCGATGTGGATGTCTGACGCCATCTGCTCCACCGCGTTTCGCATGATCGTCGTGAGCATGCGCGCAACCGGCGCGCCTTTGATGATGTTCTTAAGATCCTCGACTTCCTGCTGTCCTTCTCGGCCCTTTTTCAATGCCCCTACCTTGGCTACGGCGGCCTCAACATCCGCTCCAACGCCGCCGATCTTTAAGAACTTCTTAATCTGATCCGCGGGGACGATGACCTGCCTCGTCTTCCACCTCTTTCCCGATGCGAAAAAATCAACCGCCTCCTCGGCGCGGATGTCGTTCGGATCCAAAAGGGCGTATTGGAAGGTCCCATCGTCCTCGACGCCGAGAGGGAGGACATGGAACGACTCAATCGTCTCTTTCGGGAGCATTTCGAGCTGTCCTTCCGGCATCACCCAATCCTCAAGGTCCAAAAACTGCAATCCGAACACCTCGGCCTGCGCTTTTGCGAAATCAACATCCGATACGTACCGGCCGCCCACGAGCGCCTGATCCAATGTTTTTCCGCGCGCCATAAGATCCGTTGTAATCTCAACGGTCTTTTGATCAATAATCTTATCCCTTAAGAGAACTTCCAGTATTTTCTCATTCATAGCGTTTCATCTTCGGAGATGGGCTTGCTGCGCCGGATGCGCACGATGCCCCCCTGTTCCATGAGCAGCCAAACGTTTCCTTCCTCATCAACTTCCACGCTGCGAGGCTCATCGAGCGGCGGCGTCCCGGACGCCACAACAACCTGCGAGAACCACTCCTCTCCCTGCGTGGACCATAAGATGCTCGTTGACGTCGCTGAGTATTCCATGGCGTAGAGCTTTGAGGCGTTCTGCGCGAAGAGGCGCGGACGCGTAAGTGCGTACGAAGGAACGGCACGCTTGGACGTATAGGCGCGCGTCCCGGTAGCCCACACGCGCATGAGGACGTCATCTTCCAGTCGACGACCCCAGACGTGTCCGTTCGGCCCCACGATGAGCGGAACCGTCGTTGAAGAGGATAACGTGTTGATCCAATCCGGACGCTGTTGGAGCGTGAGGCCGAAGTGGAACGCCGTCAGCCCCGTGCTCAAGCCGATGCGCCCTTCGCGTGTTACGGACAGCCGCTCCGGATAGAGCGCCTGCTTTACGTCGCTAATGCCATACATCGAATATGTTGATCCGTATTCCGCAGACAGTTTGCTTACGGCGACCGAAAGCTCTCCCTGTTGATCTCCCGACATCTGCTGGTAGAGATCAACCGGCGAAAAGCCCGCATCGTCCCCCATCGCCAATGTAGCGCCGTCCGTAACCCATACCTTATCCAGCGTATCCACAACCAGATCGCTCACCGGTCCGTACAATCCCGTACTCATGCCGGACAGCCACACGGGCTCTCCTCCCTGTTCGACGTATCCCATACTCCCTTCGCCGTTCCCCATCCAGACACGGCCGTTATGGTCCTGAATGATGGCTGTGGGCGTAAATGCGGGTTCCGGAATATCGTTCCAGCTGGCGAACGTCGTAGCGGCGCCGTCCGTTTCGTATGAACGAATCTCGTACGTCGCCGTACGCTCATTCGTTAAACCGACGAGCAGAATGAGCATGCCGCCGTTTGATCCGGGCGCTGCGTCTTGCGCGAACGCGCCCTGAAGAGCCACTTCTTCCATTGTCGCGAGACGCGACTCCTGACCCTCTTCGAGGACCATCCCGCTGTTCGGCCCGATGAACGGGGAAGGATTTCCGAGCGCGCCCGTTTCAAGATCTCCCATGAAAAATTCTTTCAACTTTGCGAATAAGGAGTTTTCCCGAATATCCGATTCCGGATTAAACGTAACGCGCGTTCGTACCGTCGGATTCAATAAGGATTGCGACGGTTCCAGTACGCGCTTCCCCACCCAAAAAACAATACCAATGATCGCCAGTGCGGATATCACGAGCGCGGTTCGGTGAATGAGTGCGGAATTCTTGCCGGGCATATTCGTTAAGGTATCTGACCTGCTGTGGCGTCATCCATCATCATGCCGTCATCCATCATCATGCCGCCGAGAGGATCTTCGAGACCTCTCAACGATTCCTTTTTTTGTATCGCATACGTCGTGAGATCGAGCGAATACGAGAGAGAGCCGTCCTGATCGTTTCCGGTCACCGTAATGTTCGAGACATCGAGAATACGGACGCTGTCTTCCAAATCTTCCAAAAATGATCGCGTCGCCTGATATCCGCTCGATTGGAGCGTCAGGCTTATCCCGAACGGAATGACTTCGACGGATGACCTGCGCGCGATTGCTTGTCCCTCCTCGGATTCTTCGACCGGAGAAAATTGAATGTTTGAAAGCGCAATATCGTTCAACGCGCAAATCTTCGCGATCGTTACAAGGAGCTTTGGAATTTGAACGTCCCGCGGAAGCGCTTCATCAACGCGAAGGAGCGTATTCTCCGGTATCGATTCCGCCGCCGCGATCGATCGCTCCAACGAATCGAAATAATCCCGCTCTTCTTCCAATGTTTGAAGCCGGTATTCGATCTCTCCGTTCATCTCTCTGAATTCCGTAAAGAGGGGATTGATGACGAAGTAGCCCGCGGCCGCAAAAGCGCCAATCAGGCCCAAAAAGGCCATGCCGTAATAATCCGTGAATAGCGCTGACGACTTCTCCTTTCCCTTCTTTTCCTGTCCCTTCTTGGCCGTTCCCTTCTTGGCCGTTCCGTTTTTACCTTTCACATTAACGCGCTTCTCAGACGGACCGGAGCCCGGACGCCGGGATCGAAACGTATGCCTCCGTATCGATGGAAACGGAAAAGCTCCCATCGACGACGCCGAAGGACCTTTCTCTTTCTCTTCGTGAAGAAAATCAGGCATAACGCATTCGATCATTCATACACATACGCCGTCGATGTAACGGACGCTTCCGCACCGCCTTCCATGGATGCATCCTCCATGGAGTCCTGCACCAAGAGCGGTCCTTGAAAACTCTTCGCATCAAGTTCAATGATGAGTTGGAAGCTCACTTCCGCCGCCTCCCCTTCTCCGGATTCCTGTGCGGAAAAGGACGTGGCGTCCACGCTCACAACCGTATCGCTCTGCTCAAATGCGATGAGCTGGCGAGCGGCGGAATCAAAGGAATCCGCGAGGACGTCAAGAATCAATTCTCCTTCGGAAGACCATGCAGCCGTACGATATGACACGTTCGGGAGCGTCCGCAGTTCCAAAAAATCAAACACGCGGCTGATGACGATATGATCCTCGAGGACGCCGTCGAGGGCGGTGAGACGGTCCTCCAAATCTTCATACTGGCTCCACGTCTCCTGCCGCTCATCATTCGCGGCGCGCGTTTCGTCAAGCTGTCGCTGAAGATCCGCAAGCCGTGTGCGAGATGCGTTCATCTGCTGAGTGATCAAAAAATACCCCGCGCCGATAATCGCCGCAAAGACGAACGCGACAACGGCGAACGTCCACTTGCGTTTGCCGACGTCGATGCTCAGTGATGCGAGTTCTTCCGCGGAAATGAGGCTGACGCGAACCGGTTTCTTTACGCGTCGAATTACGCGGACGCGACGCTGCACCCCCTCTTCGGGAATGATTCTCGCCTTTGATGCGCCCGTCGGAGCGCCCGTTTCAGACAGAGGAGGTTTCCTTCCCGGACCTGATCCGGAATCCGAAGGGAGCGCTTTCGTCACGAGCCCCGACTTCGGGGGCTTAAAGAACTGCGGAGGCAATTTCGCGGGCAGCGCCTCATCCTCTTTCTTAAAAAGCCGATCCTTGAGCTTATCAATCGCAACGGAAAGCTGGTACGTAAACCGCGTCATGAACGGCTCATCCGAAAGGATGGCCGCGAGATCGCCCTCATCAACCTCGATGATCTCAATATCCTCATCAACCGCCGCATCCGGAATATGCATCGCTAAACCACCCTCCTGAATGATCTTTTCAGCGGGCTTTCCCTCTCTCACTTCTTCCTCTTTGCCTCGCATGTCCTCGGGCAAGAGTGAGATTTCTGACATCGTTGATCTGGTTATGGGTGGTTGAGGCGCACGAGCATCGCTCCCGCACCCGTTTCCACCCACACTGTTCTTATGTTCTTTGCAGTGTTACGTCGTTTTCGAACCTTGTGTTGTTGGAGAAATGGCGTTCGGCATTTGGCGTTTGGCTTCGGCGCATCGCGGTCGGCCGAATGCGAAATGCCGTTTTTATTCTATGTCCCTCATGGCGCATCCCACGGCAACCGCAAATCGTGATCCAATTTCTTCGAGGATCGGCCTCAGGTCTTCAGGATACACGACGCGCGCCCATGGATCACCCCTGTACGCGTTCACATTCATGAGTTGTGTCAAGAATTCCGGAAGCCGCGGGAGCAAAGATGATCCTCCGGTAACGATGATCTTATCCACACGTTTCTGCTTTCCCGCCTCGCTCTGTCCCTGATAGAGGTTAAACGAATACTTGACTTCATCGACAATCGGCTTCAACAGCGTTTCCAGAATCGGCGTAAGATCGCCCGTTGGAGCGAATGCCTGCATGGATTTAATATCGCGCTTCATCGTCTCCGCTTGGTCGAAGGGAATCCCCAAGGTGCTCGCGATGCTGTTCGTGATGGAAACGCCTCCGGTTGCGATAGAGCGGCTGAGGTAGGGAATGCCCTTCTCGACAACCGTAAGATTCGTGCGAAAAGCTCCAATGTCTATCGTCATCACCGTTGATCGATCGCGTCCAACGAGCGAACGAATCTGCGCGAACGCCTCCGTTTCGAGCGCGAGCGGATCGAGGCCGGCGCCCGTCACGATCTCCACATAGTTTTTGACCAGCTCCTTTGGGGCGCCGGTCAGGAGGACGCGCATGACTTTCTTTCCGGCATCCCCGTTCGCTTCACTGTCAAGCGTTTTCGAATCAAGCGATATTTCCTCGAGCGGCATGGGAATGAGCTTTTTCGCCTGCCAGCTGATCGCCTCTTTCAATTCTTTATCGTTCGTCGCCGGAACCGTGATAATGGACGAAAACACGGATGATATGGGAAGCGCCGCAATGCAGCGTCTTGTCGTCGTCTTGGCCTTTCCGAGCATCTTCTTGATCAATGCGCTCGTTTCCGCGGCTCCTTCCATGTAATTCCGTTCATTCTTGACGCTCGGATAATCCGCGACCGCATACGTCACGAGACGCGCGCGGCCTTTTTCATTCAAAAGCTCAACGAGCTTGATTCCGCTCATTCCAAGGTCTACGCCAACGTAGCTATTCGCAGGTTTCTTCGAAAAAAATCCCATAAACGGTCAGATGACAAAACCCGAATTACAGATACGAATACAGATGATCGGTAAGCGTAATGCTCTTTTGAGAGAATTTGGAATTTGGAAATTCATACACTTCCTCGGTAAAAATGCCGTATCCGAACTAGAACGCATCTCCGAGCGCCGGCAGGGATTTGGAAACATCCTGGAACCCCGGCGGCGGATTCACAACCGCACGTCCGTCGAACGTGATGAGCTCCGCGGATTCCGTCGGTCGGCTGTACAGACGTTCGAGTTTGACTTCGCGCGATACGAATGCTCCGTACACCCGCAGCTGAACATCCGAAATGCGGCTTCCCGTAGACCCCGTGTTGATGGACCGTTCCGCATAGATCGTCCCGACGACGCGTGAAACACCCGGATCGATATACACGTTGCCGCCCTGCTGGTACGTGGTTCCGCTGTATTTCGCGAGGACGATCACGCCGAACGATGCCAGGTTCCTCAGGTACTGCGTCACGCCCGCACCGTCGTAGTTGAGGTTGCCGGTGATCCGAAGGTCGCACCCCTTGATCACGAGGAGGCCGTTCCCTTCACTGTTTGATCCCGTCGCATTCATGAACGTCCTGGCCGGGAGCAGGAACGGCGTCGTGCATGACGATCCGTTATAGAGGTAGACCTTTCCCCCCAGCGACGCATCGATCTGACTCGCGTTCGTAATGGTCTCAACCGTGCCGTATCGACCGCTGAGAATTCCGTTGACATCCAAACGGCCGAGCTCTGAAACATAGCCGTCCGTGCCCACCGGGAGCGAAATGGCCCCTTCTGATTCTTCCTCACAGCCGAATTCACTCGAGAATCCCGTAATCGTGCCTCCGGTCGTAATGCAGTAGGTTGCATTCGCTTGACCGGGCGGAGGCGGATTCCCTTGAATGCCGAGCGTCGAGTAGACGTTTCCGTACTTGGATTCAAGCCAGGCCGGCGTACACTCCGGAGCCGTGGAGCAATCACTGTCGTCGCAGTCGACGTCTCCGTCGCCGTCGTCATCCAGCGGAGCATTGTCGCAAATCTCACAGCCCTGCTTACCGACGCAGTCGCTGTCCGCACAGTCGATGTCTCCGTCGTAATCGTTATCCACGCCGTCCGTACAAGCGATTGCGGGTCCGCCCGCTTGCAAGTCTTCCGGAATGCACGCGGGATCCGCTACGCAGTCAATATCCGCGCAGTCGATGTCTCCGTCAAAATCATCATCATCTGAATTCCTGCAACAATTAACGTGGCCGATGAGTCCGCAGTTCGTCTCTATGGAAGGACACATGGGCTCCGCGAAAGTGCACCCCGAATCCGCGCAGTCGATGTCTCCGTCAAAATCATTATCCACGCCGTCCGTACACATTGGCGGACTGATCGCATCGTCCTCGGCGAGATCACTCAGCTCCACGCCGGAAAAATCAATCCAGCCCCAGCCGTTTTGCGTACCGCTAAGACCGTTAAACGCCCATCCGCTAAAAGATCCTGAAATGAAATTAACCGATACCTTGTAGTTACTCGAACCGCAGCCGGCCACCGTATCCGTACAATTCAAAGATATCCACCCATCGTCGTCTGGGACGCTGCAGATCTTTGCCCAGCCTCGAAGATTGTTCGAGGCATCAACATTCGCATACGGTGCTCCGCCCTGCGGGGTCGTCCCCGTACATTCCGGATGCGCGCTGCACGTTTCTCCGAAACAGATCCAGCCCATATTGCTCGACCATGCGAATCCGGTCATCTTTCTCGGCGCCGGTCCCGGATCGATATGAACGCCGTAGGAATCGCCTCCGGCCCCCGCGTTAATATCATTCATGGAAGCCCAGCCTCCTGTGGAACTCCACGCCCAGCCGGTCACATTCTCCGCAATCGTGGCTCGCGCATCTTTCGTCGGCGATAAAATGAGCGCGACATTGAGGATCAAAATGAATACCGCCGCAATCGCGAACAATCCCACAAGGTGATTGTGTACCCGATGCGTTTGGACTCGCTTTTTCTGCTTCATCTTTGGAAGCACGTTGCGTCGTCTGGGCGTCGTCTTCATGCTGGAAAGTATCATACCACACGCAAAAGCCCCGCGGAAGAAAAATGGGGATGAAAAGCCTCCCGGCCGCGTTCACGTATGAACGGGTCCATGCGTCGGCACATTGGCCCGATATGCGAACACGCCGACGCGAAAACGCGCTCACACGCCGACGTCCGTCAACCGTGCGCCGTTCGCTATTCGCCGTGAGCCCCCTCATCCATCGCTTTATTCGCGAGCGCATCCGCCTCCTTATTCTGTTCACGGGGAACGTGGCGGTACCGAACCGGTTTTCCCAAGCGCGTTTCAAGATTTCGCACTTCCAGAAATCGACGCGCCAGCCCCTCGTTTTTTACCTTGTATTCTCCGTTCAACTGCCGAACGAGAAGCTCGCTGTCCGCAACGACCATCACGCTTTCCGGATTGAGATCGATGACTTCTCCCAATCCCAAAATGACCGCCTGGTACTCCGCCTGATTATTCGTCGTCTCTCCGATGTACTTATGGAGCTCTTTGAGCGTCTCGCCCGTATCCGCATCTTTAACGACCGCACCAACACCCGCCGGTCCGGGATTCCCGCGTGCTCCGCCGTCCGTAAAGATGCGGAGGTTTAAGTCTCTCATTCTCATATCGTGGTTGCGAGTTTACGCGTTATCGTGTTGGCATGTCTGAGGTTCACGTCAACACGATAACACGTAAACGGCCCGTTCATACACTCATGATTCAATCAATCCGGCTCGCATCAATCTATCCTCTGCGCAGTCCTCCGTCGAGTCCCTGTATGCGGCGATGTCCAGCACCTTGCACTGGATGTCCCTGTTTCCGTTCCATTCGTTCGTCCCGAGCGTGTATACGATATCAATCCGTTTGCCCGAATTCACTTCGTCCGAGCGTGCTCCGAAGCCGAAAGCGATGAACTGCTGCACGGTTCCGTCTCCGGCCTTGCCGGTAATGCGAAGGTGCTTACCGTCCTTTCCAACGATGTCTTTTGCGATAACTTCCACGTTGCGCGTCCGAAACGCGGGCTCGGGATTCTCACATCCGAACGGTTCGAGATTTTCCAATGATTCAATAAGCCGCCAATCGATATGCCGGAGTTCCAAATCCGCATGCACGTCGATGAACGGCCCGATCGTATCGTCATCCAACTGAGCATCCGCGTCTTGACGCAAACGCTCCGCGAACGACGAAACGTCATGCTCCGACGCAAGCGCGAATCCGCACGCTTGGACATGGCCTCCCGCGCGCGTCAGGAGTCCCTCGCCGGCGCGCTTCACCGCCTCGGTGATGTCATAGAATGAAAAGGAGCGCCCGGATCCGATCCATTGGTCCCCGTGCTTCCCGATGGCGATAACGGGTATTCCGAACAGATCGGAGATGCGCCCGGCAACGAGTCCCACGAGGGACGGCGACCAATCGTCGCGCCAGAGGACGCGGATGCGCGACGGTTCGGACATCCGTTCGAGGATCTCATCCGCTTCGCGCATCATCCCGAGCGTCGTCTCTCGCCGAGATCGGTTCAATGACTCGATCCTTCCCGCGATTTCCCGCGCTTCTTCTTCCGAATCGGACAGGAGGAGCTTGAGGCCGATGGATGCGTGTTCCATGCGCCCCGGAGCATTCAAACGCGGACCGATCGCGAAACCGATATCGCGCGCGTTAATGCGCCCGAGGGTGATGCCCGCGTTTTGGATGATGGCGCGCAGTCCGCTCCTGCGCGTTTTATTGAGTACCTTCAACCCGTAGTGTTCGAGGACGCGGTTCTCGCCAACGAGCGGGACGATATCCGTAACGGTCGCGATCGCCACGAGATCGAGCAGCCATTTCTCAAATCCGACGGGGACATCGATCCCTCCGTTTCTCGCGTGCGCAACGAGCGCGGATGCGAACTTCCATGCAACGCCCACGGCCGCGAGGTCTTTGAACGGATACGTTTCATTCGGAAGGCTCGGATGGATGAGAATCGCATCGGGAAGCCGTTCGCCGAATTGGTGGTGATCCACGATGATGGAGTCAACGCCGTGATCGCGAAGCTTCGCGACTTCGTCCGGGCAGGCGATGCCGCAATCAACGGCGATCAGGAGATGGACGCTCTCTTCCAGAATGCGATCAACCTGCGCCATCTGCAAGCCGTACCCCTCTTCGTCCCGATGCGGGATGTACGACCGGATCTCCGAGGATGATCCGATCCGTTTTCGTATTTCACGAAGCGCGGAGATGACGACCGCGGAACCCGTGAGGCCATCCGCATCGTAGTCGCCGAAAACGAGGATGTGTTCGTTATCTTTCAACGCACGCATCGCGCGTTCCACGGCGAGCGGCATCTGCGTAAATAAAAACGGATCATGCGTCCCTTCCTCATAGGAAGGGTGGAAAAAAGATTCAACGTCTCGCGATGCACGGACGCCTCGATGCCAGAGAAGCTGTGGAATGATTGGGTGCATGTCCGCGCACTTCTCAACGAATTCCGCGGGACAAGATTCAAGGACGTTCCATTTCTTTTGCATGGATTCGATCCTCGCACGCATGCAGGAAGATGGCAAAAACAAACAATATCTGTAGGGGCGCACAGCTGTGCGCCCCTACAGATATTTACAGATGCCGTACCCTGATCAAATCCCCAGGTTTACGAACGGCAACACGAAAGCGAGCACCATGGAAATGCAGATGAAGATGACCATGACGGTCCACACGCGTTTGACGATCTTGTTTCTCTTATGTCGGGGATTCATAAAATTTCGTATCTCGTATCCGGTATCTCGTATGCTCTTTTCGTATCTCGTATCCGGTATCTCGTATGCTCTTATAGGAATCTTTCCACTCCGAATGATCAGGAAGAGAATACCAGATACCAGATACCAGATACGAACTACCGGCTACGATCTCCTCTTCAGCACCTTAATGAACGCATCCGCCGGAATGTCCACCTTCCCCTTTCCCATGCTCATCATCTTCGCCTTTCCCTTCTTCTGCTTCTCAAGCACTTTGCGTTTTCTGGTAACATCTCCCCCGTAGAGGCCGGCGGTTACATCCTTACGGTACGCCGACAGCCGTTCGGATGCAATAATCTTCGCTCCGATCGCCGCCTGAATCTTGATGACGAACTGCTGCCGATCAAGCGTCTCTTTGAGTGTTTCGACGATTTCACGTCCGCGGATTTGCGCCTCGGACTCGTGCAGGAGAACGGAGAGTGATGAAACGCGGTCTTCGGCAACGAGCACGTCCAGACGCACGACTTTTCCGGGACGATAATCGAGAAACTCGTAGTTCAGTGATGCGTATCCCTGCGTCACGCTCTTCAGCTTATCGTAAAAATCAATGATCACGGATGAGAGCGGCATTTCGTAGTGGAGGATCGCGCGGGAGGGATCAAGCCATTCCGTTGTTAGAAATATTCCGCGGCGGTCCGTGACGATCGACATGACGCTCCCGAAATATTCGGACGGCGTAACGATATCAACCGTTACCCACGGTTCTCGGGTTTCCTGAATGAGCGAGGGATCCGGATAATCAAGCGGCGACGTGACGACTTCCTTCGATCCGTCCGTGCGCGTCACTTCGTATGCTACGGAAGGCGTCGTGATGATGATATCGATGCCGTGCTCCCGCATGAGGCGTTCCTGAACGATTTCCAGGTGAAGCATGCCGAGCAATCCGCACCGGAACCCGAACCCGAGTGCCGCATTCTGTTCCGGGTCGAATGACAATGCCGCGTCATTCAATCGAACCTTATCCATGGCGTCGCGCAGTTTGTTGTACTCGCTCCCCTCCTTCGGGAAGATACCGGCGTACACCATCGGCTGAACCGTCTTGTACCCGGGAAGCGCTTTCGTTTCTTTTATGCGCTTCGGAAGAGCGATCGTGTCGCCAACGCGCACGTGTGAAATATCCTTGAGTCCGGTCACGATGTACCCGATCTCTCCGGTCGCAATAGACGGGGTCGGTTCAAGACCCGGCTTGAGGTATCCCACCTCCAGTGCTTCCCCGTTCGCATCCGTTGCCATGAACGCAATGCGCTCATTTTTTGAAATAGCGCCGTCCACCACGCGGACGTACGCGATGACTCCGCGGTAATCGTCATACTTTGAATCGAAGATGAGTGCGCGCGGCGTCCCGTTCGCATCTCCCTTCGGAGGAGGAACGCGGTCCGTGATTGCATCGAGGATGGCGACGATGCCCGCTCCGGTCTTTGCGGAAACCGCAAGGATCTCTTCGCGCGAACAACCGATGAGCTTCATGAGTTCCTCAGCGCGCCGCTCCACGTCCGCATTCGGAAGGTCGGTCTTGTTCAGGACAGGGATGATCTCCAGCCCCTGATCAATGGCGAGGTACAGGTTCGCGATCGTCTGCGCCTGCACGCCCTGCGTGGCATCGACGAGGAGGATGGCGCCTTCAACCGCGGCGAGCGACCGCGATACTTCGTACGTAAAATCCACATGTCCGGGCGTATCAATGAGGTTCAGCTGGTATTCCTTGTACGCCATGCGCGCGGGCTGGAGCTTGATCGTGATCCCCCGCTCCTGTTCGAGGTCCATCGTGTCGAGGATCTGCTCCTTCATCTTCCGCTTCTCGACGGTTCCGGTCGTCTCAAGCAAACGATCGGCGAGCGTGGACTTGCCGTGATCGATGTGCGCGATAATGCAGAAATTTCTGATGTGGGACTGATCCATGGATAGCCGTTAGCTCTTAACTGGCGAGTGTAGAGCAAAACGCCGGATGAATCAAGGTAAAAAACAGCCACGAATTCTATCCTTTTAATGCTTGGATAAACGCTTCACGATCAACGTTCGCCTGTCTCAACAGTCCAAAAAGTAATCCACGTTTCAGATCTCCGGCATGAAAAGGAATGGTTATCATGCGCCGCTCCGAGGGATGACGCAGGATGACGTGACTTCCCGTTGTTCGCCGTATCACAAATCCAAGATGCTCAAAAGCGCGGATAGCGTCCGCGGATGAACACGAGGGAAGTCGCTCCCCCATAAAGCTAAACGGGTTCCGGCGCGGTTACCGAACCCACAACGCGTTCCTCTGACTCGCGGGGAATATCCTCCCCGTCCTCCCGTAGTACATCCAGATAACCCTGAATCGCGTCTTGGATGCTCTTCTTCGTTTCTTCAAA
>CAYMPS010000022.1:0-14764 GCA_964392485.1 uncultured Gammaproteobacteria bacterium
AGCTCGTCGCCTCACCGGGGCGCGCCGCAGTCGCGCCCCTACGATGTAACGAAATGTTATCGAAAATCCTCGTAAGGGCGCAACGCGTTGCGCCCCCACACCATGATGGACATTTGCGAATAAAGGCGACCTACCTCTTTTTCTTTTTCCGACGGACGGGCTTGGGAGCCGTAAGCAGCGCATCGAGCTCGCGCTGGAACGTCTCGACGTCTTCGAATTGGCGATAGACCGAGGCGAAGCGGATGTAGGCCACCTGGTCGAAATCCTTGAGCCGCGCCATGACGATGGCCCCGATGTGCTCGCTCGTGATCTGTTCGGCGCGCTCGCGCTGGATGTCGCGCTCAACGCCGTGGACGAGCGTGCGAAATCGCGCATCCGTCACCGGACGCTTCTCGAGCGCTTTCTTGAGTCCGCGCTCGAGCTTATCGCGGCTGTACGCCTCCCGCTGTCCGTCGCGCTTCACGATGACGAGATCCAAAAGCAGGACTTCCTCCACGGTGGAAAAGCGAAATCCGCACTTGTCGCACTCGCGGCGGCGGCGAATGGATTCCCCTTCCGTGCTCATGCGCGAATCAACGACGCGGGTGTCCGGATGGCTGCAGACGGGACAGAACATAAAAACAGGGCACGGGGCGCAGGGCACGGGGCGCGGTGAATCTCACCCTGCGCCCTGCGCCCCGTGCCCTGCGCCCTATATACTACATCATTTTCTTCCTGATGAATGCGGGGATTTCCAGATCCTCCTCATCCGCCGGCCTGCTCGGCACGTGCGTCGGCAACGGAGAGGTCGGGCGCTCCTGGTTCGTGGGCGCGTACTGCGGGGACTGAACATGGGGCTGCCTCTGCATCGGCACGGCGTTCTGCTTGGGGAGCGCGGACGGCGAAGGCGTCATGGACGGCTCGCGGGACGGGGGTGTCGCGCTCGGCTGCGAGTTCCTCGGACTGAACGGCACGCGATCAAATGATTCGGACGGACCGCCGGTCCTTGGCGGCACGTACGTGCCGGATGCGAGCACGGCCTTTGGCCGCACCGGCGCCTGGCGCGAATCGAATCCCGTGGCGATCACCGTAATTTTCACCTCGTCCTTCATGGTCTCGTCGATAATGGCTCCGAAGATGACCTTCGCGTGCGGATCCGCGGATTGCGTGACGACTTTTGCGGCTTCGGATACTTCGTACATGCCGAGGTTCGAACCGCCGCAGATGGTAAACAGAATCCCCTTTGCGCCGTCGATGGACACTTCGAGGAGCGGGGACGCAATGGCCGCCTTGGCCGCTTCCGCGGCGCGGCTCTCGCCCTGGCCGCGGCCGATGCCCATGAGCGCGCTCCCGCGGTTCTGCATGATGGCGCGGACATCCGCGAAGTCCACGTTAATGAGGCCCGGAACGGTGATGAGCTCCGAGAGACCTTGCACGCCCTGGCGCAGAACGTCATCGGCGATTTCGAATGCATCGAGGAGCGCGGTCTTCCGGTCGATGATCTGGAGGATGCGGTCGTTCGGAATCGTAATGATCGTATCAACGCTTTCCGAAATACGCTCGTATGCGGCATCCGCAACCTGGCGGCGCTCCAATCCTTCAAACGAAAACGGCCTGGTGACAACGGCGACCGTGAGGATGCCCATTTCCTTGGCGAGCTCCGCGATCTTCGGGCTCGCGCCGGATCCCGTGCCGCCGCCGAGTCCGCACGTGATGAATACCATGTCCGCTCCCTTGAGATGCTCCTTCAACTCATTCACGCTCTCTTCCGCGGCGCGCAGTCCGAGCTCCGGATCCATGCCCGCTCCGAGTCCGCGCGTGGTGTTCTGACCGATGTGAAGCTTCTTGCGCGCGAGGGAATGGTGGAGCGCCTGGATGTCCGTGTTCACGGCAACGAAATCAACGCCGCGAATCTTCGACGTAATCATGCGATTCAGCGCCGAGCCTCCGGATCCTCCAACGCCGACCACCTTGATGTTCGCAAACGTTTCAATGTCTGGCTTTATTTCTGGCATAGGTTTATAGACGAGTTGGCAAGTTAACAAGTTTACAGGTGAACACGTGCGAGGGACGTTATGCGCAAGGTACGATCGCGCCGGCTTCGTCACTTGTTAACGTGTAAACGCGCTGACTGATTTCTTCAATGAATAATATGAGTGTTCAAATATCGCTTTGTTGAGCTAAAAAATTGCTCTTTACATACCTGAGGATACGCATCGGTTCAAACAACGTCAAGATAAAAATAAACTCCCCTAGGTTGAGGGAAGAATGGTTCGCTAATGAATGACTTGTCCACAGCGGAAAACAGCGGCTCATTCGCGTCTGACGCCGTAAGTTGTTTGCGTGCCGCCGTGTTCACGCGTTCGCTCGCAGGCGTTCAACACGCTAACTCGCCAACACGCTAGCGTAATACGCGGCTAGGGAATGAACGACCGGAACACCTTCTTGATCGATGACGTAATCTTCTTCACGGCGTCTCCGCCTTTCTCGAACATGCGAGGACCGCTTCTGAACTGCTCGTTCCGCACCTCTTCGAAGCCCCACTGAACCAATCCCGCGGCCGTGCCGAACACCGGATCATGGATGAGCTCCGGCATGGATGTCTGGAGGTGCGTGGCCGCTCCAAGCGACGCCGGAAGCCGGAGCGAAGACTTTGCCGTTTCCACGATGCCCGGGAGCTTGGCTCCCCCGCCCGTAAGCACGGCCCCGGCCGGGAGCAATCCGCTGCGATCGGCAACGCGCAGCTCTTCCTCCACTTTTTCAAATATCTCCTCGGTCCGCGCCTGAATGATCTCCGAAACGTAGTGGAGCGAAATCCGCTCGCTCGCATCCGCACCGAACTCCGCGATGTCTATCTCATCCTGCTTGTTGAACATGTCCGGAACGGAGGATCCGTGGCAGAGTTTGATCTGTTCCGCGACGTCGAGGGATGTGCGGAGGCCGATCGCCACATCGGACGTGATGTGCTCCGCCCCGATCGGGAGCACCTTCGCATGGATCAGGTTCCCCTCCTCAAAGAGGATGACGGATGTGGTCGAAGCGCCGATGTTCACCACGCAGACGCCCAGCTCCCGTTCGCGCGCATTCGTAACGGCCGTGGCGCATGCGAGCGGACCAAAGACGAGTGAAGCGATATCCAGTCCGGTTCGAAAAACGCACTTCGTCATGTTCCGCACGTTCCCGGCGAGCCCCAGAACGAGGTGCGCATTCGCTTCGATGCGAATGCCGTGCATCCCGACCGGATCGGTGATCCCGCCCTGCCCGTCAACCGAAAAGCCGTGAGGGAGGACGTGGAGGATCTCCTCGTTCGCCGGGTTCGCCGCGCTCCTGGCCGACTCCATGACGCGCTCGACGTCTTCCGGGCGGATATCTCCATCCGAACGGGAAACGCCTACCACGCCCTTGGCGTCCATGATGCGCACGTGCGTTCCCCCGATGCCGACCACAGCCTCTTCGATCGGAACGCCGAGCTGGCGCTCGCCCTGTTCCAATCCCGCGGAAACGGCGGCCACCGCATCTTCGAGCGCCGAGACAACACCCTTCGAAATTCCATGGGAAGGAACTTCAACGGCCCCGACGATGGAGAGCAATAGCCCCTGTTCCGGAGATGACGAAATCTGCCCCATCGCAAGCCGAATGCGAGAAGATCCGATATCGAGACCGACGAGGAGCGGCTGACTCATAGAGGAAGACATTTAGCGTTTGGCGTTTGGCGTTTGGCTTCTCCAAATCGAAGGTCATTGCGGCCAAAAGCTAAATGCCAAATGCTTAATGCTTTACTCATAATTGCTCCAAAATCAATGATGCGTGCGGAACGAGGATCATGAGACCGATGAGTGCCGCAAAGATCGCCGCCACGAGCACGGCCGCGGCCATCAGATCTTTCACATCACGCACGTACGCGGAAAGCCGGGGCTTGATCAGATCCACAAACCGTTCAACCATCGTATTCAGTAACTCTAGCACCAAGACCAGTCCCGTCACAAGCAGGAGCATGAGGCGTTCTCCGCTTGAGAGAGGGAGCGTGCTCACGAGGATGATAATGATGAGTGCGGCCCCAACCATGACCCGAAACGTCCGTTCCCCCTTGAAAGCGCGAAGGAGGCCCCTCCAGGCGGCGCGAAAACTCTGCTTCATGTTTTTGGCAAACATCCCCATAATCATGTTAAAACGTTTTTGACGATGCTTTCCTGGATGGAGAACATCCGTTTTTCCTTTCGGGCATCCGAATGGTCGTATCCCAAGAGGTGGAGCGTTCCGTGTACGATGAGCCGTACGAACTCTTCCGCCGGGCTCACGGAACGCCGCTTGGCTCCTTCGCGGGCCACGGCCGGCGCAATGACGATGTCGCCGAGCTCCTTCTCCGAAGCCTGTTTGGGGAACGACGGATCTCCGTCCGCACTAAAAGACAGGACGTCCGTCGGACGGTTCTCGTTGGCGTAGACGCGGTTCAACTGTTGAATCTTCGAGGCAGGGACGCACTGCAGTCCGATCTGCCACGAACCGTTCTTCGTTTTGGCGCGCAAACGCGAGCACTCCCTCGCGATACGAGGGAGCAACCGAGGGGGGATGGATTTCGGCAGCTTACCGATGACGTCGTACGTGATCATGGTTCTGGTGGCGTTTCGTCCTCCGGAGGCGACTCCTCGTCCGTTGATCCGCCGTCTTCCGTCGATTCATCGGCAGGCGGCGATCCCTCTTCGGGCGTTATCGCCTCTTCCGTAGGAATCGGAACGGTCTCCTCAGGCATTGTGTAGGAATCCGGGAGATTGGGGCTCGGGGCCAATGAGAGGGAATTCTTCATCATTTCGTACGTCAGGCGGAAATTCACGAACGACTGGCTGTTCAGGTTGTATTTGAAAACGAGAACCATGTTATCCCACAAAAAGTACGTGGTAAGGAGATCCGCCCCTTCGAGACCATCGATGCCGGACTTCGTGGTAATGGAAACGACCTGCGAAGAGAGCGTCCCGGGATTTCGCGTGAGGTACCAGTCCAAAAGCCCCTCCGCCTTTGAGTTCGGCTCCATGGCTACGGAGAACGTTTCCCCGTGTCCGGTGGTGATCGTTCCTTCCATGCCGTCATCGCTCATTTCAACCTTCCAGGTCGTCGGAACGAATACCTTCCAGCCCACGCTGCTCTCGAACGGCTTTACGAGTCCGGATTCAAGGAGTTTGACCGAGGCGCCTCCGGCCGGATTGTAGAGGTGGAACACTTCGTTCCCGTCCAAAAAGGAATCTTTGTCCGCATCGGGATCGCGGGAACTCGTTCCGAAGAGAGGTTCCTCAACGTCCGTCAGGCCGTCCGAATCCGAATCCAGTCCCGCGGGAGGAAGCTGGGGTTGTTCCGGGGGCGGAGGCGGTTCAGCCGGCGTATCGGCGACAGCCTCGTTTGATGCGGGCGACTCCCCTCCCTCGTTCATCGCGATGACGCGGTAGAGGTAGGATGTCTCGGGCTGAACCGTACGATCCTGAAACGCGGATGCATCCGGGGGGAGGCTCATGACGGATCGATACTCGGTTGTTGATTCACGGCGCTCTATGCGGAAACCCGCTTCGTTATTCGACGTATCCGTCCAATTTAACTGGACGACTTCCGGATTCGTGGCCGTGGCGCTCAGGTTCGTCGGTGCGGAAGGAGGCGGGGGCGGAGGAGGCTCCACGGGTTCGGGCGGAAGGTACGGCTCTTCCTGTACCGGAGCGCCGAAGAGGCGTTCCTGATTGAAGTAGAGGAATGCCGCACCGGCTCCTCCGATGAGGACGAGGACGGCGATGATGATAACGCCGATCCCCATGCCCTTCTTCGGTTCGCCGCTCAGCGACGATTCCTTCTTCTTCTCTTTCGTTCCGTCTTTTTTCTCCTCGCCGGGCGTTATCAACTTCGCTTTAAGCGCCGCGCCATAAAACTTATCCGGAATCGTACGGATAATCGGTTCTTCACCCGAAGCCGCCGCTTCTGACGCGAAGTGCTCCGGTTCAATAGGTGCAAGTCGTTCCTCCTTTTTTGACATGTTCTTTTAGATAGTATAGCAGACTGCCGCTTTTGACGTTCGGTGCGAAATGACCCTCCGCTCCCTACTCGCCCCCGGGGAGCCTGCCGTCCCCGTTCGGATTATATCCGTTCTGAACCTCCGCTCCGTCCTCGTACCCGTCGCCGTCCGTATCCGCGATCGTCGGATTCGAAAGCCAGATATTCACTTCATCTCCGTCCGTGAGCCCGTCGCCGTCCGTATCCGCAACCATCGGATCGGATCCGAGTTGAACTTCGCTCCCATCCATCAGGCCGTCGCCGTCCGTATCGGGAATGCGCGGGTCCGTGCCCACGAGCGACTCGTCTTCATCGCTCAAGCCGTCATTGTCCGCATCTCCGCGCTCCACGGGCTCGACTTCCGTGGGATCCGGAATGTCCGGCGGAGGAGGGGTCGGCTGCACAACGGGCGGCGCTTCATCCTCCATTCCCTCCGGTACGTCCCCCGGAACCCCTCCGACGGAAGGCGTCGTTGGCGCGGCCCTGTCTTCCAACATCATGTCCGGGAGCAAAACATCTTCGGATTCAACGGCGATGTACCGTCGATAGAAAAAGATGCCTGCGATAACGATGATGAGTGCGATCGCGATAACGGCCAGAACGATGATCATGATTTTCAATTTCCCGCCGTTGTTCGGCGCGCCTCCGGGTGGAGCCTCCAATACGGGCATTGCCGGCTCCTCCGTTTTATCCACGTCGGAAAAAATATCCTCAGGCTCGGACTTTTTCGGCATCATGATCCCTCCCTGCATACCCGAAGGCTGCGGAGCGGATCCCGCATTCGCGTCCGTCGGCGGAGGTGCGGGCGGCTTCGGTTCAATGGGAAGATTTTCTGGCGGCTTGTCGAACATAGTTTGTTATTGCGCATTACGCATTGCGAATTGCGAATTAATTCTCATTGGATAATGTGAGTTGAATTTCATGTGACGCGTGATAAGCATATGCCGCGATATCTGTAATGCGAAATGCAAAATGCGCAATGCGAAATAACTACAACGTTCCGGCACCCAACGGATTATACCCCCCTTGAACCTCGACGCCGTCCGCATACCCGTCATTATCCGAATCCGGAGACAGGGGGCTCGTTTTCCACCGATTCACCTCTTCCCCGTCCGTGAGCCCGTCGCCGTCCGTATCGAAATTTTTCGGATCCGTTCGATAGGTGGAGAGTTCCTGACCGTCCGTGAGCCCGTCGCCGTCCGTGTCCGCATTGTTCGGGTCCGTGCCCGCATTCAGCTCCTGGTCGGTCGTGAGCCCGTCGCCGTCCGCATCTTCGGAATCGGGAACGGGAAGTGCGACTGAACGACCCTCGGCCTCTTGAGGAAGCGCCATTTCCTCATTCTCTTCCTCCGCTTCAACGGCATATCCCAATTCCCGCGGATCAATCCAGTCCGGATCCGTCGGATCACCGGGGAAGTACAGCTCCTCTTCTGCGTCTTCTTCCTCGGTCACATCCGCGGCAACAGGCTCCATCACGCCGGTCCTCCCCGTCATTTCCCCTTCCCGCATGTTAGCGCCCTCCGTCATCGTATCCACCGAAGAGGCATTACGCGACCGCCAAAGGTACAACAAACCGATCACTCCCGTAATGAGCAGCGCGGCGATGACTCCGATAATAATGACCTTCTTTCCCATAAACGCTTTTAACTCCTCCCTCCGGGATCCGATCCCGCATGACAGCTGTTGGCGGCTCCACCGCAGAATCCCCCTGGACAATCCGCATCCGTATCGCAAATCTGAATACACCGCTCACCAGGCTCCGCGAGATCACCGTCAAGACACTCCCCGTAGTAACAAGCCGCCCTCGAATCCGCATCGCACGCCGGATGACTCGCCTGACTCCAGCCATAATTGCCCTTCCCGTCACTGCAAATTTTAGTTCCGCTTACCGGAAAACGATTACCGTTATCATAACTGAAGCTCTTGCACGTGCGCTCCCAACACGTCCCTTTTCCAACGCCTGTATACAGCCAGTCCTCCCGATGGAACATGTCTGAAAAATATCTGTAATCCGCGCCATAGTAACCGCCATTCCATTCAAGAATGTTCCGATTCGTTGTGTCGATGGAAAAGGGCGTCCATACCGGACTCACATTCACCGAATATGCATAATAAATCTTTTGTTGCAATGAAAATCCCGGGTCGGAAGATCGGTTCCCTGAAAGACAGACGTCTCCCGTGCGGAAATCGCGGTCATTCCATCCCGTATTCAAATTCGGAACCGGCGTCACTCCTTCCTCCATATCGGCAACGCTCCAAGTCTTATTCAGTCCATGCTGATCGTACAAACGGATTTCCGCATCATGAGCGACGAGCCAATTGCGTATATCCGCCGGACTATGAGACTTATTCGTAAACAGCCTAAACTTTGAAACCATGATGTCGTACTGCCCGCCGACACCCGAAATGAACACGCTCTGCGGCGGAACCACAAAGTTTGAACAGTCGGTTTCTTGACGCATCTCATGTCCGTCTGGCCACTCCGGATGGAAGCAGAAGAGGTAGGCGCCTTCGGCGCCCTCAAGCACGTCAATGGATCCGGATCGGGACGGCTCCGGTTCTCCGCTACAGGTCACGCCATCACCATATTTATATTTATCCACCTGATAGCTCTTGCACTCCCACGTATTCACACAACCCAATTTTCCTTCCAGCGCCTCCGGAAGATTGCCGCCCGTACACGTCTTATTGGCCGTAGCGCGAATCTTATTCGTACAACTTTTCATGCCTTCAATGGCATCCGCGTGATCAATGCCGTCAACACCCGGCACCCAATCGGGGACATCCGGGTCTTCCTCCGTGTCGATAAATGACCCGTTGGCATCATCTCCTTGATTTCGTCCGTGAAGGAGTGAGACATTGGCCGGATTGTACGTCTCGGGCGAATTCGGAAGCGAACAGCCGCCGAATGTTTCCGGAGTAAATTGAAACGGCGTGCGGACGACCAGATCGTGCAGTTGCGTCTCGTAGCCGCTGTAGAAATCGGTGGCATCGGCCAATTGCTCGTCCAGACTGTCGTTGGTATTAATCGCGTTTCTGAAATCCTCAATGGTTGCCTGACTGCTCCCATCCTTTGTCGTCCACCAGAACTGGACCACGTACTCATTCTCCTGCAGACGCGGAAGCATATTGAACCGCGGTATGGAATACGAATGGTCCGGATGTGTCGCGGATTCCGCAAAACTGCTGTTGATCATAGCCCGATTAAACAGGCTGGCATCTAACGCTTCGGAGCTTGGATCAAAGTTCGGCTCGAATACGGGAGTAGAAATCGGCATATAGCCCTGGCGCAGACTCTCATCGAAGTTAACCGTAAGGGGGTTATCGCGGTACGAATCGATGACGATCCTGTACTGGTTGCACCCGTCGTGGCGGTCCAGGCCGTCGATCTCGAAATAGCCGTCTTGATTCGAGGCCGTGACCGCAACCTGCAGTCCGCGGTAGAAGAGCGTAATGCGCGCTTCCGGAACCGGCTGCTGGAACAGGGTGTCGAAGAGCACACCCTCGATCTTGCCCTGGAACGCGGCGGCGGTTGGATCCGCAGGCACGTCGCCGCAGTACGCGCACCCCGTGTACCCGCAGGATTGCGAGCACGTGATGAGATCACTCCCGTTGCTCCGCGAACGCTTCGCGTAATCGAAGCCCAGGGCGCGGCAGGTCAAATTATCACTGGGCGGCGCGTACGCATTCGGGTCCCCGGCCGTGTCGCACTGCTCGGCGGATCCCGGGTTTACAATCCCGTCTCCGCAGAAGCCGCCCTGCGTCAGCGAAAATTTACAATCGCTCGAACAGGCCGTGCACGTGGATCCGTACTCCGCCGTGTTGCACGATTCGCCGTTACCGCTTCCGTGATCGCACTCCTCCACGCCCTCGTAGACGAAGCGGTCGCCGCAGATATTCTCCCGGCAAAATACCGTACAGCCGTCCTCATTGTCGTCGTTCCCGTCATCGCACTGCTCGTCTCCTTCCACAACGCCGTTCCCGCAGAACTCCGCCGCAAAGCACTCTTCGTTCCAGTAATTTTGATTACAGGTACTTGCCTCACACGTACGCGTTCGCACCGTCGGCCGCACTTCCGCAGAACAGTTGCCGACATTCCCGCAAATACCCGCATCATCCTCGCAAACCCATCCCGCTCTTGATTCACAATGATCTCCATAGCTCCCGTTGCATTCATCATCCGTCAAACACGGCTGATTGTTATAACTACACGCCTTGGCGGCTCCGATGCAGACGCGCTTTTCTCCGCAAGCCTCCATTCGCACGGTAATATCACCGCCAATATCCCCGCGTTGATATTCTCCGCCGCACGTGGTTCCGTTCGGACAATCAACATCGCTGTCGCACGGCGTATTCCCGTCGCTGCAGATTGCCTTATCCGTGCTCTCCGTATTCCCGTCGCACTCCTCCTGCGGTGCATCAACGTGCAGGTTGCCGCAGTACGGACCCGGACCCGTGCAGGAAAGGTTGCAGGAATTCGTGGTGTTGCAGGCGTAACCCAGTTCGCAGTACCCGCCGTTCTGGATGCTCCCGGTAAACCCGTAATCGCACATCTCTCCGAGCGATAGCATGCTGTCCCCGCAGTATCCGCCAAAGCCCGTGCAGGTGAGGTTGCAGTGCCCGTACGTCCCGTTCACCTCGCCGTCATCGCACGCTTCCCCTTGGTCCACGCGCCCGTTGCCGCACTCGTTTACGGCAAAGCATCCGGGCTGGCTCAAATCATCAACGTACGTGCGGCATCCGCTGCAGGACTGGAGCTTCTGTCCGGGCCGCCCGTCGAGCGTGGTGCAGGCGGACAGACGTCCGGATGTCGGTCCCGTCGTTTCACAAATTTCACCGAGGTCGCACGGATACGATGCGCAATCCGCGGAGGATTGGCACGTCCGTCCGTCGTTCGGCCCGCCCAGGCACTTGAGGTTCTCGGGGTCGCTGTCGATGACGCCGTCTCCGCAGGTCGAGCTCTGTCCGTAGCTCTGGCCTTCGCACACGTCCGTGTAGCGGTACCGCCCGCCGATGGCCCGACACGAACCCGTGACGATCGGGACGACATTGGTGCACTTCGCACCCAAGCAATCCGCGTCGGATTCGCACGCCTGCCCGTTCGCGCTCCCGCCGTCGCATCGCGCGCAAACGCCCAGCGGACACGTTCGGCAGTCCGCATCCGTCTGGCAGAACCGTCCCTGTTCATCCGGCGTCGCGCACTGCCGGAGCTCTTCGAAGAGCGGCGGCGACCACCAGCTCTGCGACGGATTCGTCGGGAAGGGAGGCGGCACCTCGAACTCGGAAGCGAGTTCGTAGCGGCGTCCGACGTCGAGGGATCGATACTGGTACAAGCGGCTCGACGGATCATCCGATTCTCTGGGACAGCGGTACTGGAGCGCTTGCGCGTTCCAGCAGGTCGCGGGGTCGAATCCGTCTTCCGCGTAGCACTCCTCGCCGTTCCGCGGACAATCATCGGCGACGATGCACGCCGTCCCGCTCTGGCTGCAGCGTCCGCAGGTCACGAATCGATTGATCGGATCCGTTGGGAGCGATCCGCCCTGCGGGAGAACGGCCTGGGTGAACGCCGCCTCCCAGCTCGGCCACATGCTCGTGGAAAGACCCGGAAGGTACGACCCGGACCCGAGCCGCGGGTAGGTCCCGTCGCGATCCTTCGCTGATTCGAGCGCCTGCGTCATCTCCTGGAAATCGCTCAATCGGAGCATGTCGCGCTGAACCTTGCGCTTGAAATTCGAGCAAACCGTATCCGCGCCGTACGCATCGCACTCCCAGTCCGCACCGCAGTGAACCGGCAAGCCATCCGAAGAAACGATGAGGTTTCCGTTCGCATCCTGGCACGCTTCCGCGATATCCTGCTGCAAATTCGTGTTGAACGTCATGGTTTCGAGGAGCGCATCGTAAATCTCGCGCGTCACCGGTTCCGCGTCGTCGTTGTATGAAATGATGTAGATGTTCGAGTACATGGGCTCGCCCGGACCGTCCGTGCTCATCGCGGAAATGTAGACCGTGCGCCCGTCGCGGATCGCCTCGTACCCGTCCACCTGAAGCTCCTCCGTACTCCCCCTGAATCCCTTTGCCCGGTACCACTCCTTGGGCGAAAGGTGGAGCGGGTTTGATGCGATGCGAAGGCCGATCGCGTCTTTTTTGAGCTCCGGTTCGGAGAAGGTAAACAGGTACTGGCGGAGGATGCCCTGCGCGCGGTCCGCCGGATTCTGCGGCACGGCATTGATCACGAGCGCCGGGATGTCCTCGTTCGGACCCGGAACGCCCGCATCGCGGCAGTACATGGTTGAGAAGTTATAGAACGGACCGTTCTCAAAGATCGTCTCGTCGAGGGAGAGGGATCCGAATTCATCCCGGAACGGCGCCGCGATCCTGCTGGGCCACGGATTCTCGCAGACGTTCACCGTGATCGGCGCCGTACCTTGCACCACATGTCCTTCCGTGGACGGGACGCTCGCCTCGTCGGCTGTGATCCTCAGGCGCGCGGAAACGAAGCCGGAACCGTTCGTAGCCGTACTGACCACGGAACGCTCGGATGTTGAGAGGAGGAGCGCATTCGCGTCCGGCTCGACCGGCGGTTCGATGTTCGCGATCCGGTTGTTCGAGAGTGCCCAATTCTGCCACTGCCACGCGTACTGCGGCGTAGCCGAAATGTACTCGGCGCGTCCGTTCCGGATGGAGAGCGCGCTCGCGATGAAGGGGTGCGACTCGTTGGATTCAAGGAAGAAGTTCGGGTGCTCGATCGTTTCATCATTCACGTCGATCTCGTTGATCGTGCAAATTTCCTCGCCGGTGGTGAATGACCACTGCTGGTCGTACACGGCGACGACGCCGGAGCTCGTCCGGATGCCCGTGCGATTCTCAACACTGGCGTTATCGCCGAGATTTCTGTCCCCGATAAAGCGGACCCGGTATTCCGTATTCGGTTCGAGAACGCCGTCGAGCGTGAGCGCGAACGTCGTGTACGAACGCCCGTATGAATCCAAACCTTCCCCGAACTGCAGGACCCCCGTGGCACTGCCTGTGCACCACCGGACGGCCTGCGCGTTTGCGGAATCAATGCCGAAGAATCCTTTGAGCGCGTTCCAGAAACCGAGGATCACGGAGGAGACGCCGGATCCGAAATCCGATTCACCCTCTTCCATCGTAAGGGGAGACATGCCCTCGGGACACGCGGTCCCTACGACGCTCCTGGCCACGACGAAATTGTTCGTGAGGCTCTGCACATCCATGAGCGTATTGAACGAACCGCTGATCAGCGCGTTCCGGCACACGTTCGTGAGGCCGTTCGGAGGCGTATTGTCCACGAGCCTCGGACGGTACGAACAGCAGCCGTTGGACGTAAGGCCGTACCCCGCCGAAATGCTGTTCCTGTTCGTCGGGTGGCAGGAACGCTCATCCGTAAAACCGCACCGGAGGCCGTAGATCGCCTCGCCGGTCTTCCCTTCGTACGTCGCGCGAATCTCCGTGCTCATGGTGTCTTCCCCCGCCGCAAAATTCGCTTCACCGACGATCACGGCCACCTGGAAGCCGTCGGTACGGCCGTCGATGATCTGCGGCGGAGCAGCTTCGCACTGCGGAGCCTCGCCCAAGCCCGGAACCTCGTCTCCGCAGAAACTCGGAACGTCGTAGAGCGGCGATGAGCCTTCGCGTAGGCAGACCGCGCTGCAGCCGTCCCCGCTTTGGGAATTCCCGTCATCGCAATCTTCGCCTGATTCCACCGTGCCGTTCCCGCAACAGAATCGAGGATTCGGATTTGAAGACGTAAAGAGGCACGGCCTGCGGCCCGTATTCAAACACGTGTCCGGATCGCACGAATCGGGAAGTTTTCCGCCACTCGCTTCACACGATTCTCCGGGCTCCAGAGGATAGCCGTTCCCGCAAAGGGCAACGACCTGTTCCGCGGGACGCGATCCTTCATGCAAACAGTTCGCGCTGCAGCCGTCCCCGCTCGTATTGTTCCCGTCATCGCAATCCTCTCCGTCGCCGATATCATTGTTCCCGCACGTGGAGCCCCCGGCGTTCGCGCCCAGGTTGCGGCAGTTCAGGGAGCACCCGCGCATGAGCCGCGTCTCGCACGTTCCGCCGTTCGCGATGCACTGAGTTTCCGCGTCCGGATCGTTGCACGGACGATCGTCGGGAATGATCTGGTTTTCCGTACCCCTGCACGTACGTCCGAAGTCGCAGTCTTCCCCGTAATCGATCCAATTGTTCCCGCACGTCCTGCCTTCATTCACCGTATCAACCGGCTCCCAGAGGCACAGGCTGTTGCAGTTCGCTTCGCCGTCGCACTCTTCCCCGCCGGACCCGCGCGGATCGATGAGCGTGCAGCTCTGGCCGAACCGCGTCGTGCCGCCCGAACAGTATGACGCGAGCGTGGTTTCAACGATCCCGTTCCCGCACTGCGCGGTCATGCCGCTCCTCCCGTAAGCTCCTTTGAGCGTACAGTTCGAAGTGCATCCGGGCGGGAGGTTCGAACCCGTATCAATCTGCCCGTCCCGGTAGAGCTCGGCCACGAGCTCGTCGCTCGTTGCCCATTCGTACCCGCTCAGGGAGATGAGCGGCTGGCCCTTCTCGCTGCACGCGTCGGGCGCCGTGAACGGCGTAGCCGCGAAGCCCTGCTTCGCTCCGACGATCGTTTCGTATTTCTCCGTCGGCGAAACGTCGACCCGGTCCGGCGTGCACCACGCCTCGTCGTCCCCGTACTTCACGCGGAACGTCCATGAGAATCCGTCCGGATGGTTCAGCCCGGCGA
>CAYMPS010000023.1:0-14495 GCA_964392485.1 uncultured Gammaproteobacteria bacterium
TTTTTCGTAACACTATAAATCTTATTATGTGATAATTTATTAGTTTTCATATATTATTGAAGTGTCTTATTCAAACCTCCAGCTTTCAATCATCCTCTCGAACCCCGGCATCTCCTCGCTATACGATGGTTCACTGCCGAGATGGTTGATGAGGACATCTTTGGAAAGATTATATTGATTGACGGCGGTCGTGTCTGATTTTTTCGAAAATTTCTCCTTCTCCCAGCGGGTCGAGCGCGGTGTGGTTCAACATCGCGCCTTCTTCGTGTTTGGTTTTTTCCGAAATGTGATAACGGACCGGCTCAAAAAGCAAGGGCACGAATGCGATATCGTGTTTGGCCAGACACGCGCTGGCGATAATTTCAATTCTGCGCAGGTGATGCGATTCGCTTATGAAGACGAGGCGCAGCTGTTCCGAATTGTTGAGACTTTTAAGAATATGTTTTTGCTTCAGAACGGAAAAGGAGAACAGGACGTTTTCTGTCGTCTCTACGGATTTTGTTTCGGTTAAAATATCGCTTTCCGGAACCGAGCGTTCCGTTAAGTACTTTTTCATCAGATCCGCGATTGGGATCCGCTGGCCTTTTTGAAAAACGCCGCCAGTGCACAAAATGGCGTCAATGTATCCGAGTTTGTACAGCATGAGCGCTTTGTCGGTTCTAGCTCGCGTATCCCAAGCCATGACGTCTTTTCCGTTCCGTTTGCGCGTGCCGCAGGAAAAGCAGATGCCGATTGATTCAAATTTTTTTTTCATACTTAGGGCTGATTATGATGCTATTCGAAATGAAAGCTTTTGAGAAGAGCCTCAAATCCCGGCATCTCATCGCTGTAGGACGGTTCGCGGCCAAGGTAGTTGATGAGGAAGATGGTGTCGTCCTTGATAAAGGTTACGCTGATTGACGGCGGTGTTTCGGCGTTGGAGGCGAAGATCGAGTTTGCAGTTTTTCTGATGGCGGGTTGTCCGGCGACGGTTACGTTCTCGCGCATCAGGATTTTTTCTTCGGGTCCGTTTTGTTCCATTTGATCCACCCAGTCTTCGAGCGACAGGTCGTCATAGTTTTCGAGCGCCATCACGTCCACGCGGATGCCGGACGGAATGCCGCCGTCTCCGGGAGGGGAGTCTGTGTTGTAGAGGGTGAGGACGTATTCATCGCCCATCATCTTCCAATGCGGAGGGTACTGAAACGCATAGCCGTGCGTTGCGTTTTCGTAATCCGCGAGCTCGTTTCCGCGCCAGTCCTGCGTGAGGAATGTCCAAAGCAGGTACGCGCCAACAACCGCGATCACGATGATGAGCGGGGCGAGGATTTTTTTCATACGGTTTTTATTCGTTCAGGCACTCGATCTTTTCGATGAGCCATCCGTAATTGCCGTCCGGGACAACGTAGAACGCCCACAGACTCTTCCATGTACCGTCGTAGTTCGCGTCTACGGCAACGCGCACTGAACCTCCCGGAGCGATTTCATCCGACACGATTTTGACGTCTTCCGGTCCGTCCTGGATGCAGTAGCTTAAAGGGACGAATGAATTGTCAGTGAACTGCGCTTTCAGATCATCCGTGAGGTAGGTCTTCGCTTCGTCGTAATCAATTTGCGCGTTCGGAATCATACCGAGCGTATGCTCCATGTACATTTGTACGAGCTCCGCGGGCATGGGAGGGAGCGGTTCGTAATCGTTTTTCGCCGTCCGGGGAGTATCCGTCTTTCCGCATCCGGCGCCCAACAAGAGCGCGGCGCAGAGAAAGGAGACGGGGAGGAGAAAGAATTTCATATTTGATCACTGATCACTGATTACTGAACACTGAATACTGATTACTCACTATCATTTCGTGCACCGCCACACGCCGGACATCGTATTGTCGGCTTTTGTGCAGGATTCGGTGACGCATGTGTATCCGGCTTGTTCCGCACTGCGTTTGTCCGCGTCGGTATCCACGTACTTCCAATCATCGTATTCGAGTTCGCATGACCAGTCCACGCGCGTAACTTCGGGCTGGGCGCTTCCGTCCGAGTCTCCAAACGCGCCGGGCATGGGGTAGCAGTCGTATCCCCGTGATTCGAGGTTTGGCACCTGGGTCGGGAGCATGTTTCGGTTCCAGTACTCGCGGGACGTCATGGTAACCTCGGTGTATTCCGTGTCGCTGAACGTCTGAAGATCCTGAAGCGGCGTGACAGCTCCGAGGAGCAGATTCCCGCACTGTTCGGTCCCGAGTGCGGCGGAGGATGCATCGGACAGGGAGAAGCTCTGGCGCATGTGGTCAAAGGTTGTTTTGAACGCGTCCTTCGCATCAACACCGGGATAGTAGCAGGCCAGGCCATAGCCGGTTTCTTCTCCCAGGATGTACACCGCTTGGCTCACGGTTCCGCCTGATGCCATGACGATTTCCGTTGCCGCTTGTCCGGCCATCTTCGTGCGGTTCCGTCCGAGGATGTCATCGACCCCCATGTTCTCTTCGAGCCAGTCAACGAATTCATCAAGCGTTTGCGGATCACCGGATGCGCCGGTCAGCGCGTTTGGGAAGCCGTACGCGTTGCAGGAGAGCGTATCGTCCGGTGAAAAGAATTCGCGCCCGTCATTGTTCGTCGGCGCTTCACCGAGCGACCAGTCCGCGGGATAGTCCACGCTGAATGCGTAGCGCGCGTTTGTATACGTTTGCCACGACGTACTGTTTTCCATGAAATAGAGCATGGCCCCAACAATAAGGATCGCGATCGCAAAGAGTCCGATGATTTTAAGATTTTTCATATGTTCGTTCTCAAGTATAACGATTTGAGAAGCATGGGGCAATTACGTTTAAAAAAAATGAACGGCGGGTGTTGAATTTGAATAAACGAAACAGGGTCGAAGGAGGTGCCTTCGACCCTGGTTACGGTCCGAATACGAGACGGTTGATACTCATGCTGTCATGCGCGGCGATGTTTACGATGAGCCATATCGCGCAGGGGAGGAGCGCAGCCTTCCATGCCCATGCGTATCGCCGGGCTGTTAGGCCGCCGAGCGCCACCATGGCGGGGTCGCCCACGAACCGGTTCGCCCAGTGTTCGTGGCCATGTTTCCATTGCGAGACGGCGTGTCCGAATACGCCGGACTCCATTGCCAGCTCTGTCGTTTCCCAGCCTATCGCGATCGCAAGCATGAAGAGAACGAATGTTCGCCGGTCTGCTTTGGCATCGCGTGACACGCGGATGAGGAGCGCTCCGATGAGCGCGCCGGAACAGAAATGCTGGATCGACCACAGGTCGAATATCGCTTCAGTTTTGTCTCCGAACAGGATCGGAAGATCCGAGCGTCCTGTGACGCGCAGGTGCAGAAAGAAAAGAGCGAGGTACAGGAGCGTTACGGCGAGCACCGGAACGCTCCCGCGTTGAGAACGCGCGGCGATGAGCCGGTTCATGGCCTAGGCCGACTTCCTCATGCTGTCGATCGCCTGTTTGATTCCACTGATATACTCATCCAGCTTGGAAAAGTCGCCTTCTTTGATGGAGAGTTGCAATAGGCCTGCCAACAACTCAGCTCTTTTTTGGTAGTCTTTACGTTCCATGTGGACATCTCCTGCTGTTTAAAGAACGATTCAGCGCGTCTCGAATTATCTTAAATGATACGGACGATTTTGTGTAGCCGTGTCATCCACGAGCGTTCCAAACACGATCACCGCGTCGGAGGTCGGACATTCGTGAACGGAAGAGAACGTGTCAGATTGGGCATCCAGCCAGACGAGGGAATGTTTTGCTCGTTGTCCGCAAACGTCAGCTTTTCGTATTTCCAAACGCGAATCTGTTCAAGATTTGCCGCGTCTCAAGCTGGGGGTTCGTGATGACCCACTTGTAGAGGATCGGAGATACCACGGCCGAGAGGACGATGTTCCCGCCAAGGTGATAGAGCGTGAACGGGATCTGTCCGGTGAGCGTGGTGATGAAGGGCATGTCAAAAAGCAGCATTCCCATTCCAATGCCCGTGATCGCGTCGTAGATAATGGTCGCGACGATGGCGAAGCCGACATAGTTTGCGATGCTGCTCTTTCTCGTTTTAAAGAATACGCCCGCGAGTGCGCCGAGCGCCGCGTACGTTCCGGCGGTGATGAGCGACCATGTGCCGAGTGTGCCGGTCAGCAGGTCAAAGATCAGGATGGCGGCAAGGCAAAAGAACATCCCGGACAGCCAGCCCCACTTTTTTGAAAACGGCATCATCGTGGACATGATCGGCTCCACATTCGGCGGATGCGGCAGGAGCCGCAAGCCGATGACCGTGAGTAGTCCGATCACGTACTTAACCAGGTTCTGCGGGATGTTCAGGTTTTTCATAGGGATGATGAGTGCATGAGGTTTATTCAGCCGAGCATACTGTACGCGGTGTTTAATATCAAAGGGGATAATATGTTCATAACGGCGGGTCTTTGATTGTGTTTTTACATAAAAAACTGTAGGCTTTTTCTAGCTATGAGCTAAAAGCTATGAACATCCTCCACCTCTCCTGCATCGCGCCCCCGCAAACCGGCGGGATCGGACAGGTCGCCTCGGAACAGGTGAAGGGTCTTCGCGATCTCGGACACGAAGCCGCGCTCGTGGCGCCAAAGCTCAAGCGCGATCTCGGAGAATCCGACCCTCCGTGGGTGGAGCGGGAGCCTGCGTTCATCCGGTGGGGGAATGCGGCCGCGCTCGGGGGAATTGAGAAGCGCATGAAGTCCGCGGACGTCGTTCATCTGCACTACCCGTTTTTCGGAACCGCGGAGAAGGCGGCGCAGTACTGCTTGTGGCACAAGAAGCCGCTCGTCATGACGTTCCATATGGACGCGACGGCATCGTTTCCACTCGGCTTCGTATTTGATGCGTATCGCATGTTCGCACAGCCCGCGGTCTTGCGCGCATGCAAAAAGATTTTTATTTCCTCATCCGACTACGCGGATGCGTCATCCATCGCCAAGTTCAAGCGCGCGCATCCGGATCGGTTCGTTGAGCTCCCGTTCGGTGTGGACCATGCGTTGTTTCATCCGCTCACTGCGCCCGACGCCCGACGCCCGACGTCCCGTTTCGATATCCCATCGGGCGCGCGCGTGATTGGATTCGTTGGGGCTATGGATCACGCACACCGATTCAAGGGTGTTTTTGAACTCTTGCAAACCGTGAGGAGCCTGTCGAAAGATGTCCACCTCCTCCTCGTCGGAGATGGGGATCGTAGGCGTATGTATGTGAAGAACGCGGAAGATCTCGGTATTGCGGATCGCTGCCACTTCGTCGGAAGGGTTTCCGTGGAAGATTTGGCGGATGCGTACCGGAGTATGGACGTATTCGCATTCCCATCAACGAGTGGCGCTGAAGCGTTCGGGCTTGTTGCGGCCGAAGCCATGGCCTGCGGCGTTCCGGTCGTGGCGTCCTACCTTCCGGGCGTGCGCACGGTCGTCAAGGATCGCGAGACCGGAATCCTCGTACCGCCCAAAGACGTGGATGCGCTCCGCGATGCGATCGAGGATCTGCTGAACGATGAAGCAAAACGGATATTCTACGGACAACGAGCGCATGCGGATGCGAAGGCGCGGTTTAGCTGGGATACGCACGTCCGTCGGTTGGTTGAGGAGTATCGGAAAATTATGTAAAGCGAATGCCATGCAAAGTAAATCACCTATAACGGGGCGAGAAACAAAACGTGAAGAGAATCCTTTTGAAGATGAAACGGTTGCTCAAGAATGGATAAGAAGCGTTGAGGGCGGAGAGCATCGATTTCGTGACGGGGAATTTTACCCGCGCTTACAGGAGTGGCTCGGTCATGAAGGTCGGGGGCTCGTTGTCGATATCGGATGCGGACAAGGGATTTGTTCCAGCAAGCTCGGTAATTTTCAGGGCCGGTATGTCGGCGTAGAGCCTTCAAAGGCATTGGTTGACCGGGCGAAAGAATTATACCCATCAGACCGCTCGGACTTCGTTGCGGGTGATGCTTATCAATTGCCCGTAGAAGAGAAAAAAGCGGATGCGGCGTTCTCAATCATGGTTTGGTTCCATTTGGAGGATGTAAACAGAGCTTCCGGTGAACTGGCCAGAATCTTGAAACCGAATGGAAGATTTTTGATTATCACTGCCAATCCGAATGCGTATGATATTTGGAAGTCTTTTTATTCTGATTATGAACAGATCGGTCATGCTATTATTGGAAAGATGAACATTACCGCGACAGCGTTATCAAAAAACGTTTTGTATTTACATACGCTTTCCGATATCCGCAATGCGCTCGAGCATCAGAATTTGAACGTTGAGCGCATGGAAGAATTCGGCCTTCTGAATGACGGGAATCTCTTTTTAGTGCTCGAGGGGTCAAAACGCGGTGAGTAATATTATGTTCTATTACGTATGCGCATAGCCATCCTCACGAACGCATACCCGCCGGATGGGCGCGGGGGTGCGGAACGAATTGCCTGGCTTCAGGCAACGGGTTTGGCGTCGCGCGGGCATGAGGTGCGCGTCTGGGCGCCGGGGCAGAAGGTCGTGAAGTCGTTGAGTCGTGAAGTCGTGAAGTCGCATGGTGAGGCCGATGCAACGATCCAAGTCTCCCGTTTTCGATCGAAATTCCACCGTCTCGAAGACATGAACGCGCTCTCGCGCCTCTTCTTTCATCTCATCACCGACATCCGCCCGCGCACGGACGTGGTGCTCGAAATCCTCGAATGGAAACCGGATGTGGTCATTTCTCACAACCTCACGGGATGCGGGATCGGCACGCCGAGCTACATACAAAAGAAGGGGATTCCGTGGATCCACATCCTGCATGATATTCAGCTCACGGAGCCGTC
Source organism: uncultured Gammaproteobacteria bacterium (assembly GCA_964392485.1). Taxonomy (GTDB): domain Bacteria; phylum Patescibacteriota; class Patescibacteriia; order 2-12-FULL-60-25; family 2-12-FULL-60-25; genus 2-12-FULL-60-25. Next base: position 6,780 of record CAYMPS010000023.1, read on the forward strand.
GGGACAGCTCATGGCCATTGATGCTCGCAAGCCTCTAAAAAGGGTTTGGAGGGCATTTTGGGCTCGATACAGGGCATCCCTGTTCTTCGGGAGGCCGGATGTGCTCGCGAGTCCCACGGAGTGGCTTTTGACCTGGCACAGGAACTACGGATTCACGGGAAAGAAGAACGTCGTTCTCCCGAACCCGATTGATATCGGCGAAGGCCATGATCGGAAAGTTATGAAGCCCGGATCCGTTCTGTACGTGGGGCGATTGTCATTCGACAAAGGGTTCGCGGCGTTTTTGGAAGCGATTCGGCTGCTCCCGTCGGAATTCGTGCGCGGCATCGTTATCATCGGCGACGGACCCATGGAAGATGACGCGAAGATTCTTCGCGATGACCGCGTGGAGTGCTGCGGATGGCGAGAACCGGAAGAAGTGCGCACCGCCATTCGGAACGCGGATATTCTGGTGGCCCCATCGCTCATTTTGGAAAATCAGCAGACGATCATCCTCGAAGCCATGGCCGAAGGAACGCCCGTGATCGCCACGGACGCGGGCGGCACGCGCGAGACGCTCGAAAACACGAAGTGCCCGGTCATTCCGGTGACGTCCAACATCCCGCGGGAAATCGCGAATAGCGTCCGCCGCCTCATGGATGACAAAAAAGCCTGGCGCCGCGCTTCAACCGCCATGCGGGAGCGGGCAGAGAGGCATGATGCGGGGAGGTATTTGGACAGGGTTGAAGAACTGATAACGGAAGCATCTTGAAGCTTATGGCGATTTTTGAAGACGAAAAAATAGAGCATGCGCTTGTTGCTATTTGGGATTTTCTTTCCATATATAACGAGCCCGTTCAAGCGGATGCAATATTTGCGTTTGGCAGCAGCCTGGTTGCTACGGCGGAACATGCCGCGTTTCTCTACAACAAGGGGTACGCGCCGGTTATCGTGATATCAGGCTCATCCGGTCCATTGAGCAGGTTTGTTTTTGAGGGTCGCTCGGAGTCGGAAGTTTTCTTTGAAATATGCGTTCGCGCCGGAGTTCAGGAACAGGCGATCCTGATCGAATCGCGAGCAACGCATACAGGGGAAAATATTCAGTTCGGCATGCAGGCCCTGCGAGACGCCGGTTATGATCCGAAAAGGTTACTCGCGGTTTCCTGGCCGTATCATATGCGACGTGTGCTCGCGAGTTTTAAAAAGGCGGAGCCTGAATTATTCGTTGTATCTTGCCCGCCGTCGGGAGCGATCGATACATTTTCAAGGATTTCTCATGAGCGATTTGCTCTGCGTCTGGCGGGCGAAATTGACCGGATTTTAACCTATGGCCAAAAAGGAATAATTATTCCTCAAGACGTTCCGCCCGCGATCGTTGAAGCGGCGGAAACGATCCGCCGTCAAATTCCGCCGTCTGCCGGCGTGCTGATGAAATAATCTATTGAAGTATCGTTTGTCTTTTTCAAGAAAGCTTACATAGCACGTTCCCGAGCGGAGTCGCCCCGCGAAGCTTTTTATCTAAAAATGATTTTGGCGACAAAGCGAGGGATCTCGTATGGCAAGGAGAAACATCAGGATCAAAAAAGCGTCAGGCTGAGGTCTGCCCAAACGGGGTTAAGCTTGTTGATAAGATCGATCTTCTTTTCTCTTCGCCACTTTTTTATCTCTATTTCACGAAGTCTCGCATCTTCAATATCTTCAAGCTCTTCGTAATAAACAAGACGGTGGCATTGATACTTTTTCGTAAATGTACCCAGAAGTCCATTTTTATGCTCATGTACGCGATGTTCAATATCCGTGGTAGATCCTATGTAGATCACCTTTGATGCACTCGCCATAATGTAGACGTAGCCTGTCGATTCTTCTCTCATAGGATTCTTCTTGCCATACGAGATCCCTCACTCCGCCGCCAATGACGCTCAGCGGAACGAACGCACAGGGACGTCTCCGTTCGGGAACGGAAAACGGCCGACTGAGCAATATCTTGTGGCTCCGCTCGGGACACGGCGTTCGCGAACGATGTGTCGGGAACGATATCTCACATCTTTGTTCCAGAACGATCCTGTGACGATTTTGCCCGGGAACGAAAAGTGGACGGTTTTTTTTATTACTTATCCTCCGGAGCGCTCACCGGATTCAGCACATCGTACCGGAACACGTAGACCTTTCCGTCCTGAATCTCAAAAGTCCGGTTCGCGGAGGCGCGGGCTTTTTCCACGAGCGCTTCCGCGTCCCACCAGTAGTCGTTCACAACGAGGTACACGAGATCAGATCCGCCGAGGCGTCCGGCTTCGGCCATCGTGTCAATCGAAGGATCTTCGTACGACGCGCGCAAAAAGACATCGTACAGCTCGCCGCCGGTCGGGATGGGGTAGAAGAAAACGTCGTCGTTATAGCGCTTGAACCCGTACGTGCGCACCGCGGCCGCGCTCACGCTCTGGTTCGCGAGGACCGTATAGTTCTGTTTTTCGCTGTCTTCATCAATGAGCCGCACCGCTTCCACGTCTGCACGACCGACGCTCCACCCGCGGCTGGCCGTTGCCGCATCATGCCTGGGGAGCGCGGCGTACGCCATCCCTGCTCCGAGGATGCCGATGCCCGCAAAGAGCCCGATGAGCGATGCGCCGGAAGCGTTCTTCGCCTTCTCAAACCTTTTCCCAAGTTCCGGAATCGCGAGCGGCAGGAGCATGAGCCATGCCACCATCCACAAACGATCCGCGTAGTTTCCGCGTTCGTAGTCAATCAAGAAGTTGAAGTCCCCGGCTGTCGTTAAAATGATTGCCGCGACCGCAGTCGAGAGCGCGGCGATGATCCATGGCGACTGTTTCGTTCCTTCATGTTTCGCGCGCCATGATGCCAAGACGGCGAAGATGATCGTGATCCACGGCAGGAGCTTTTCAATCCAGACGGATGCTTCGGGCCAAATCGCGTAGCGATTGCCCACCCAAGGAATCCGGGAAGATGCGATGGATTGCCATGATTCCCAGCGGAACAGGTTCGCAAGGTCGAATGACACGCCGGAAGACGATCCGATCCATGTTGCAAAACCAAAAACGAGCGGGACGGAGAGGCCGGAGAGGATGGCGAGAAGCCAGGAGAGGATTCGTACAGAACCCATCCCCCCGCCCCTTCCCTTGTCAGGGAAGGGGGGTACCGTTTCCTTATCATGTTCGGTTTGGCAAAGCGTCACTCCCTCCCTGACAAGGGAGGGCTGGGGCGGGTTCCGGTTAAAGAGAGACGTTGCAATTGTGGCGAGCAGGATCGGTAATCCGACGAGCGGGTGAGTGAGGGCGGACCACAGGGCAAGCAGGATGGCTATTGGCTTCCGGCCGCCGGCCGCAGGAATACAGAGGATGAGTGCCGTGATGCCGAGGACGGTCGCGAAGCCGTGCGGTGTTGTTGCAACGAAGGCGGCAACGGGCATGAGGATGAGCGCCGGAAGCCATGCCGTCCCATCCCGTTTGATCGCGAGCATCATCGCGGCGGGAATGAGGACGGCCGCCATCACGGGAACGAGCCAGGTATCAACCATGGAGACGTCCAGTTCAAAGATCTTCGATATCCACGCGGTGAATACGTACTGTCCCATGTAGTACGCGGGTTTGGGGAGGAGCGTTCCGGTTTCCAGGAGCACGCGTTCGCCGGCGACGTGCAGGAAGCCGTCAAAGCCGTAGCCGATTTTGTAGAGCAGGGGAGTGATGAACGACGTGGATGCGATGGCAGCGCCAACCTGGATCGCGGTTACGAGCCTGTTTTTCAATTTCCATCCGGTCGCGAGCGCGAAGATCCATTGGAGCCCGATGAGCGGGAGCGTCCAGCTCGGCATGAACGGCCAGGGCGTGCGGATGGATTCGGAGGTTCCGGATCGCAGTGCGGCGTAGGCGATGAGCGCGAGCGCGATGAGGGAGAGGGAGGCGGAGATGATGGCGAGTAGGAGCGGGGCGCGGGGTGTGGGGCACGGCGCATCGGGATCGAGTCCCGTTGCCCGTTGCCCGTTGCCCGTTGCCCCTGCCGCGAAATCCCTATTATCAAAAAACAACCACATGACACCAAGTATCATCGTGACTACCACGGGCACGACATCACCCCATCCGTTCAAATTCAATCCGAGGTAGAACCACGCCCCTCGAAGGAGCATGAGGGTTGCGAGAGATCCGAGGGTGCCCCAGAAGAAAGAAATTCCAAGTCCCTGATTTTGAATCCAGCGTTTTCCGAGCACGTACCCTTCGGAAGCGACGGCAAAGAGGATGAGGAAAGACAGGGCTCTTTCCGGCACATGGAGAGCCTTGATAATAAGGAGAAGGAGGGCAAAGCCAAGGAGGGTCGCGATTTCCGTGTTCCGTTCTTTCATGGGGGATATCCTAACATGGCATTTGGCATTTGGCATTTGGCTGAGATGTCCATACCATTCCGGCCAGCCTCCAGCCTCCAGCCTCCAGCCTCCAGCCGCCAGCCGCCAGCCGCCAGCCGCCAGCCGCCAGCCGCCAGCCGCTGTCTCGACGGAACGCGGCGAATCCTTTAAGCTCATGCGTATGATTATTCGATTTTTGCGAAAGGCGCTTCCGTCCGGTTTCTTCGATGTCTACCATCGGATTCTGGCTTGGAGCGCGGCGTTCGTCTACCAACATCCGAGCCGGGACATTATCGTCATCGGCGTGACCGGCACGAGCGGGAAAAGTTCCACCTGTTACTTTTTGGCCAAAGCGCTTGAGGCGGGCGGAGCAAAGACCGGCATGACGAGCACGGCACAGTTCAAGGTGGCGGATTGCGAGTGGACGAATGATACGAAGATGACCATGCTCGGCCGTTTTCGAACGCAGAAACTTCTTCGGGAGATGGTTAACCAAGGGTGCAAGTACGCCGTCATCGAAACGTCCTCACAGGGCATCCTCCAGCACCGGCATAAGGAGATATCGTATGACATGTGCGTATTCACGAATTTGACGCCGGAGCACATCGAAGCGCATGGAGGTTTTGAGCAGTACAAAAAAGCGAAGATTGAATTGTTCCGGCACGCATCCTCCCTTCCGCCGAAGAGCATCGAGGGCGTGGCGGTTCCGCGCATTGCCGTTTTGAACCGCGATGATGAGCACGCCAAAGACTTCGCACTTCCGGGATTTGACCGGATCGTTTGGTACGGCATGGAGGACGGCGCGGATGTCCGCGCGATCCATGTGAACGAGGCCATCGACCGCGTGGCATTTACCGTCGGAGAAACGGCGTTCAACGTCCATACGCCGGGCAGGGTCATGGCGTGGAATGCGCTTGCGGCCATCGCGTCCGCGGAGGCGCTCGGTATTTCGCGCGAGGCGCTCGCCGAACGATTCAATGCGATTCAGGGAATGCCCGGCCGGTACGAATTCATTAAAGAGGGCCAGCCGTGGAACGTCATCGTCGATTTCGCTTTTGAGCCGACGGCGTTGGAGAAGCTTTTTGATTTCGTGGACCGATTTAAAAAGGACGGGCGCGTCATCCACGTGACCGGATCGTGCGGTGGCGGACGGGACGCGTCGCGGAGAGCCGTCATCGGCCGCCTGTCGGCAGCGCGTTCAGACATTACCATCGTAACGAACGAGGACCCGTACGACGATGATCCGCGCGCGATCATCGACGATGTGGCGAACGGCGCGGCCAAAGCCGGAGGCAGGGAAGGGGAGACGCTCTATCGCATCAACGATCGCAGAGAGGCGATTCAAAAAGCCATGGAGCTCGCGAATGCAGGGGATTTCGTCCTCATCACGGGCAAGGGGAGCGAACCGGTCATGGCCGTCGCGGGCGGGAGGAAGATTCCGTGGGACGATCGGGAGGAGGCCAGGGAAGCGATACGAGTCGTGAAGCCGTGAAGTCCACGGCGCTCACTGTACGACTCATCTTCCGACTTGCTACAATGGTACGACATGCTCAAACTTGATAACGTGCTCCAACTTAAGGAGGATGAAGAAATTCGAATGGTATCGAAGCGCCACGCCGTTACGATTTTGCCGAATCTTTTCGTCGCATTTCTGCTCATCGTCGTCCCGTTCTTTTTTCTCTTCCCGCTGTTCGGCACCGGGCCCACCGGCGTTGTCGCGTTTCTCGTTCTCATCCTCGCGGGACTCATCATCGCATGGAGGACGTTTGCCATGTGGGATGGGGACGCATTGGTTATCAGCAGCCTCCGCATCATCAAAGTGAATCAGACGGGCATCTTTTCGCGGACGGTCAGTGAAATGGGCGCGGAGAATGTCAAAGAAGCTTCATGGGAAAAGAAGGGGCTGTTCGGCCACGTCTTTAACTACGGCAATCTCAACATCGCCGCCGTGCAGACCATTAAGATGCGCCATGTCCCGCGGCCGCAGGAAGTGCACGCACTCATTCAGGAAGTCACGGATGCCCTCAAGAAGCATGAAGCGATCAAGAAATCCGATCACGAGGAGCGCGTGAACAAGCTGCGGTCCATGATTGAAGAGATGGATGATGAGAAGCTGAAAGAAATCGAACGCTCGATTGAGAAAGACGATCGGACGGAAACGGTAAAAGAGCTGTTTGCCGCCGATGACAATGAAGAGGGCGAGGAAGAAGATATTCCGGTAAAGAAGCTTTTCGGTACGGATGACGAGTCGAATAATTTGAAGCCGCTCGATGATGAAGTTTGACGCACTGCGATCCCGATTTTCCAAGTGGCCCCTGATCATGATCGGGAGCATCGTGTTGCTGTTCTTCATCGGCGTCGTTACGGTTCGCGAAAGCTACAGCGGGTGGAAGGTGGATCAGGAGATCAAGGCGCTTGAATCCCAGGCGGACGAACTCGAGGGCAGGAACAAGCGGCTCATGGAGATCGCGCAAACGCTCCAGTCTCCGGAACGGATGGAGGTGGAGGCGCGCAAGCGTCTGGGGATGCAGAAGCCCGGCGAACACGTGGTGGTGCTCGACGGACTCTCGGCGAGCGGGAGCTGGCAGACGCAGATGCAGCTCGATGTGATTCCCGAGAAGCCGGAAATCGCGCTGTCGAATCCGGAACAGTGGCTGAACTACTTCTTGAAGCCAGAACGAACGGAAAGCTTATAGCGTGGCAGCTTATAGGGTGTTAGCTTATAGCTTATAGGCCTCTTGCCGTGCGATGACTTTGAAAGAGACCTATAAGCTAACACCCTATAAGCTGAATACTCGTATATGAAACCCAACTGGATCCTCATCGCCATTATCGCGACCGGCATCGCGGCGGTTCTCGCGGTCGTTTCGCTCATCTTCATGTGGGGCGTGTATAACCGCCATTGGGAAGGCCCGATCGTCGAAACGGTTGTCAGCGTCATCCCCATGCCGGCGGGCCGCCTCGCGGGTCAGCCCGTGCTCGTGAAAGACTACCTTCGCGATGTCCGTTCCATCAGTCTGTTCCTGGCTTCCGAAGAGGCGAAACAGCAGGGCGTTGATCGTTTAATCACGATCGAGGATCGGAAGCAGGCGTTTGAACGGTTGCTCAAAGAGCTCGCGCTTGAGGAGCTCGCCTATATCCGGAAGATCGAAATAACGGATGAACAGATGAATGAGGCGATCGCACTCGAGTTCAATCCGCAGGGCGCACAGGAACAGGAATTTGAAGCGTACCTCAAAGAGACGTACGGCTGGGAGTTGGATGATTTCAAATCGCACGTGGTTCGTCCGGCGCTCCTCACGCGCCACCTGGCCGCGTCCTACGCCTCGGATCACGGGAACGATCTCAATGCGCTCGAAGCGTATCTCGACGAACGCATCACGCGG
>CAYMPS010000024.1:0-14450 GCA_964392485.1 uncultured Gammaproteobacteria bacterium
GGAGTTCCCGAACGACCGTGAGGCCGCCGATGCCGGAGTCGAAGATGCCGAGCATAATTAAGGATGAGGGCGGATGGATGAAGAATGGGGAAAAGAAGACTTCCCTCATCCTCCGTCTCGTTCCCCCTCGTTACTCGAGGCTTTCAACATTTACGCCGTAGCTCCAGTCTATTTCCTCATGCCCATGCAATAATTTGCCAATATAAACTTTTAATTCGTCGTATTTCTCCTGCTTCACCGCCTCAAATTTTACGGTTAAGTACGGCCCGTTCTGTGAATACCGTATCACAAACATGGCGTCATCCATATCGAGGCGTACACCGTCCCCCGCCCGCTCATCATCTATGGTCTCCGCATCGGGGAAATCGGCTCGTAATTTTTTTGCAATCTTTGCCACAAGGCCGACCTTGCGATCATCCGCGCAACCCACTTTTATTTCCGGACTGGAAATGTATTTCGGCAACGCATCAACCGCCCGGGCCAATGTTTGATCGGTGCGAGACAAAAAACGTAAAAGACGCATGGCCGAATAGAGCCCGTCATCGTGATTGTAAAAATCAGCCGAAAAGAAGAAGTGCCCCGACAGTTCGCCGATGAACGCGGCTTTCACCTCCTGATTCTTCTTTTTTAAGAACGAATGTCCGGTGCGCCACATGAACGGCGTTCCACCGTGCGTCCTGATCGTTTCGGGCACGACCTTTGAGCAGAGGGTATTGAACATGATGGTCGCTCCGTTATGATCGTTCAATACGTCCGTCGCGAACAAAGCCAGCAATACGTCGTTCCAGATGATCCGTCCGTCGTGATCCACGATTCCGATGCGGTCTCCATCCGAGTCATAGGAAAACCCGATGTCCGCGTGCTCTTCCACCACTTTCTTTCCCAACCGTTCCGCCATGACTTTTTCCGTCGGGTCCGGCGCGCCCAGCGGGAACGTGGGATCGAGTTCGCAATTGCTCTCAATCACGTCGCATCCCGCCTGCCGCAACAGGTCGGGCGCAATCGAGCCGGCTGTTGAAAAACCCGCGTCAACAACGACTCTGAATTTCTTTGCAATCGGCAATCGTTTAATCAAATCCGCAAAATACACCCGGCGAACATCTTCTTCCGTATGCGTCCCGGGTGCTTCCCCTTGAACGACGTCGTCCGACTGCACCATCGTCCTCAATTCCTTCAACTGTTCCTCGACCAGCGTCTCTGAAAAATCATTTGCAAACTTAAAACCATTGTACTCCGCAGGATTATGCGATGCCGTAACGTACACGCCTCCCCTGCAATGCAGATGGTATTGCGCCCAATAAAACGTCCCGACGAGATGCATGCCGATATCAATCGTGTCGATACCCGCCCAACGAAGACCTTCAATAATCTTCCGTGCATATTCCGGACTCGTGGCGCGGGCATCTCTGCCGATGATCGCCTTGTCGATCCCGTTACGCTTGAGATACGTCCCAAACGCCTTCCCGATGTGTTCAACGATCTCCGGCGTCAAGTCTTTGTCGACGACGCCCCTCAAATCGTATCCGCGAAACATTTGTGGATTCACTTGCATATTTCTTCATTCGACTTCTATAAGCCTGTGGCAACTAATGATTGCGGATACGCGGGAGGAAGGCAAGAGGAAAAAGGGAATGCGGAATGGCGAACGCCTCCGTATTCCCTTTTCCAATTTCCGTATTCCATATTCCATTTTCCCTTATACATTGACGAAAACCGGCCTGTCACGTACGCTTTCCTCATATGACACCAATCCTCTGGGTCGTCGTCATTGTGGTCGCGGCCATCGCCTTTTGGCTCGTCGCCACGTACAACGGCCTCATCACCCTTAGAAACAAGACCGAAGAAGCGTGGTCGGACATCGATGTCCAAACCAAGCGCCGCTATGACCTGATCCCCAACCTGGTGGAGACGGTCAAAGGCTACGCGTCGCACGAGGCGGGCGTATTCGAAGAAGTGACCAAAGCCCGAAGCGTGGCCATGAACGCCAAGGGTCCGAAAGAGAAAGGAGAGGCGGAAAATATGCTCGCCGGAACCCTGAAGACGCTCTTTGCCGTGGCAGAGAACTACCCGGATCTTAAGGCGAATGTGAACTTCCTGGACCTCCAGAAGACGCTCACGGAAATTGAGGACAAAATTCAAGCCAGCCGACGCTTCTACAACGGAAACGTCCGCGACTTCAACACGAAGCTCCAGGTCTTCCCGACCAACATGATCGCCGGCGCGCTCGGATTCAAGGCGCGGGAATTCTTCGAAGCGGAAGCAGCCGCGAAGCAGAACGTGCAGGTCAAATTTTAGGGAGTTAGGGTTTAGGGAGTTAGGGGCCGCCCCCTAATCCCCAACTCCCTGCGCCCCAACTCCCTTTCGATATGCTCGAGCCCGACTTCATCTCACGATTCACCACGCACCTCAAGGAAGCCCTTCAGAAGGCGCTCGCGTTCGCCGTGCTCTCCGGGCGTGAACTCGTGACTCCGGGAGACCTCATCGTCGGGCTGCTCCAGGAGAAAGGATCGATCGGAGCCGAGCTCCTGGGAAAAGCGAACGTGAAGCTCGAACATGCGGAACAGGCGTTCAAGGGGTCGCCGGATGCGGCGCTCAAAGGAGAAACGCTTACCCCGGACTTATCCGTTCCCGTAAAGCGCATCCTCGAGCGCTGTATTTTGATGGCGCACCTCCATGAGCATAAGTACGTGGGCACCGAGCACCTCGTTGGCGCGCTTCTGGCCATTGAGCTTCCCGACGTAAGGGCATTCCTTAAAAGCCAGAACGTCGAAATCGATCCGCTCAAAGAAAAAGTCGCGGGCATCCTCGCATCCACGACGAAATTTCCGGACTTCTCGATTCCGAATCTATCCATCGAGGACGAAATGGATTTCCCCCCACAGATCAAACTCCCGCCGCAGCGAGGCGGAGGGCGCGGTCCGTCCGCGCTCGAAGCGTTCTCCCGCGACCTCACGCACATGGAGATCGTCAACGCGCTGGATCCGGTCATCGGACGCGATCGCGAGCTGGACCGCATCATCGAAATTCTCTGCCGGCGGACAAAGAACAACCCGATCCTCCTCGGCGAGCCGGGCGTCGGGAAAACGGCCATCGTCGAAGGATTGGCGAAGCGCTTGAGCATCGGCGACGTTCCGGACGTCCTCCACGGGAAGAGGCTCCTCTCCGTCGACCTCGCGCTCACGGTTGCGGGAACGATGTATCGCGGAGAGTTCGAAGCGCGCCTGAAACAGCTCGTGGACGAAGTCAAAGCCGATGCGAACATCATTTTGTTTATCGATGAAATCCACAACATCGTGGGCGCCGGATCAACGACCGGATCGCTCGATGCGGCGAACATCCTGAAACCGGCGCTCGCGCGCGGGGAGATCCGCTGCATCGGCGCAACGACGTGGGGAGAATTCAAAAAGTTCTTCGAAGCGGATGCGGCGCTCGAACGGCGCTTCCAGCCCGTAACGATCGAGGAACCGACGCCCCTCGCAACGCGCGCCATGCTCGAAGGGCTGCGCGAACGGTACGCATCGCACCACGGCGTGGCATACGACGATGAGGCGCTCGATGCCGCCGTCTCCATGGCGGAACGATACGTAACGGATCGGATGTTCCCGGATAAAGCCATTGATTTGATCGATGAAGCGGCGGCATCCGTGGTCGCGGCCCGCAGGAATCACGAGGTCATGGAGCGCCTCCGCGCGCTCGAAATCGCCCAATCGGAGGCCATGGCCGCGAAGGAAGATGCCGTTGCGGAAAACCGGCTCGAAGAAGCGTCGCAGCTGAAAACGAATGAAGAAAAAATCGAACGCGAACGGAACGACCTCACGGAAACCCTCAAATCTGAACGAACGAATACGCCGCTTCGCGTACGCATGGAAGACGTCGCGTCCGTCATTGCCCGCATCGCGAATCTCCCCGTCGAGACCGTTCTCGCCACGGAGCGCGAACGCATGAAGGGAATCGGCACCCGGCTCAAACAGCGCGTCATCGGGCAAGATCGCGCCGTACACATGGTCTCCGACGCCGTAAGGAAAGCGCGGCTTGGACTCAATGACGAACGGAGACCGAAGATCTCCATGCTCTTCGCCGGACCTTCCGGCATCGGAAAAACGGAGCTCGCACGCACGCTCGCCACAGAACTCTTCGGCCGGGAAGACGCGCTGCTCAAACTCGACATGTCCGAATTCGCGGAAGGATACTCCGCGTCCAAGCTGCTGGGGTCGCCGGCGGGCTACGTGGGCTTTCGAGAAACGAACAAATTCACCGACGCGCTCCGGAAGCGCCCGCACTGCGTGGTCTGCTTTGATGAAATTGAAAAAGCGCACCCCGATGTACTGAACATCCTGCTCCAGCTCCTCGAAGAGGGAAAGGTAACGGATTCCACCGGGCGCGCGGTCTCGTTCCGGCAGGCGTACATCATCCTCACCTCCAACGTCGGCGCGGATACGCTCGGAAAAAAATCCCTTGGATTCGACGGGCAGGACAGCGCGTCCGCGGAGGCATTCGAAGAGCGGATCCGGAGCGAGATTGATGAACGGTTCCGTCCGGAACTCCTAAACCGTCTGGACCGCATCGTCGTGTTTCAACCGCTGGCTCAAGAGCACATGCGGGAAATCATCAAAAGAGAACTCGACAGCGCATTCGCACGCGTATCCTCCGCTCAAAACGTCGCCTGCCAGGCGGGCGATGACGTGCTGAACTGGCTCCTCAAACAGCCCATGAGCGAAAAGGAAGGCGCGCGCGCGGCCCGAAGGCTCGTGGAGCGGGAAATCACGGATTTCGTCGGAAGGCTCTTGGCCAAACAGCCGAACAAGCGGACCATTCGCCTGAAGGCCGGGAAGAAGGGAATCGCATCCGTGTAAACATCGACAGGAGTCTCGCGCTTCAACACCTGAAGTCCATCAGACATCTCCGACGGACATTTTTAATATACCTTCAGCGTTTGGCTTTTGGCTTTCATGGACCGGTGACCGCTCGGACCAAACGCTAAATGCCAAACGCATACGTCCCAAGGATTGGGGATTTTTAATTTTTTTGGATTACCTCATGCTACAATGACCCCATGGCGGAACCGGCACGAAAATTGGATTACGACGCTCCCGAGCGTCAGCCGTCCAAGCGCACTGAAGGTGCGCTTGGGAAGGTTGTGGATCTCGATGCGTACCGGCAGAAGAAGCGGCGGCAGAAACAATCGCCTCCTCAACGGATCCCAAAGCCGAAACCCGAGGATGAGCGCTCTCCTCAAAAAGCGGAAAATGTAGCGGATCTAAACGCATACCGGAAGAAGCAGCGGGAAAAACTCGGAGTTGCGGATGCGGCGCCAAACGCTCCCGCAGTCGGAAAACCGGGTCCCATGCCAACGAAGACCCCCCTGCAGATGGCATCCGCGCTCGGCGCCGCCCAATCGCGCGATCGCATGTCCGCCGTTCCGATGGAAGAGGCCATTCCCGCGGGAATGGATGAACGCGTGTTTCTGGAACTCGATCCCCGATCCTATGCGCTTCGTGAACAAACCACGGAACAGAAAGAGAAGCGCAGGCAGGCATCCATGATGGACGTTGCACGGAAATTCAGCGCTCCTTCGGGAGAAATGATGAGCGGCCCTGAGGAAGATGAATTCATACGGGAAGAATCCGAGGAGAGCGTGCCGGCGGAACCGGCGCACATGGAGCCGCGCCGACAAATGCGAATAATGGGACAGCTCCAACAGGGGAGGTCTCAGGAACGGATGATGGTTCAACAAAAGACGGCCTCCGTGCAAAATCTGCAACAGAAAGCCATGCAGCAGCGCCAAGCGATGGTCAAAACCAATAAGAACATCCGGCGGATCATCAAGCTCATCCAGGCGGCGGGCATCGAGACCATCATCCCCCTCATTACCCTCATCATCTGGCTAAACCTCGAAACGATCAATAAATGGATCTTTAAAATCGAGATTCCGGGCATCATCCTGAACGACGCCTACCCCTCGCTCGATGCAACGGATGTCATTACGCTCTTTCTTGATTTCTTGCTGGTTTTCGCTTTCCTCCTCGTATTTCTTCAAACGACGTTCTTCATCATCCTGGGAATGATCATCTGGACGAATATCATCGATCTGTTCTCTTCGCTCCTCGAGATCTTCTCCGGGCTGTTTTAGGCGAATTGAAAGAATTGAAACGATCATCGCGCTACTACCGCTAACATCCTCCGTGCGGCGAACGCCCAAAAAGGGTATAATGTCGCCGTATGTCTGAACGCCTGAAGCGCATATTGTTTATCGCCTTTTTCATCGTTTTTACCGTTGCGATCGGGCTCGCGATTTACTTCGTGTTCTTCCAACCGAAAACGACTCCCGGAGCGCTGACGGAAGAAGAAGGGGCTGCGGGCGCGTTCCCGGGATCCGGAGAAGCGGAGCCTCGCGAACCCGGCGCCGCGATACCTTCCGGATCACTCCCGTCCGCTGTCGGCATCACCGGATCTTCCCTGCCTCCCGGACTCGCTCCGGCGTCCCAAACGATTCTCCTCAAAGAAGGCGTCACGCAGGAACTGAGCGCGTCGACCGATGGAACGGGCGTGCGGTACTACGATCCGCTCGAATCGAAGTTCTATCGCGTTGCTACGGACGGCGTCATCGTGCCGTTGAGCGATCGGCAATTTCCGAATGTTGAAAACGTCTCCTGGGGGAATGCGACCGATCAGGCCATTCTCACGTTTCCGGACGGAAGCAACATCCACTACAACTTTACGACGGAAAAACAGACGACCCTCCCGAAGCACTGGAATGCATTCGATTTCGCGAACGATGACCTTGACGTCATCGCAAAGAGCGAAGCAATCGCGCCGGAATCGCGCTTCCTCATCATTTCCGATCCGGACGGAACGAATGCGCGCGCGGTCGAGCCGCTCGGGGATAACGCGGACAAGACATTCCCCTCCTACACGCCGAATAATCAGATCGTGGCGTACGCGACCGTGGGCGAATCAAAAGGATTCGATCGGGAGTCGATTCTGCTCATCGGAAAAAACCACGAAAATTACCAGAGCCTCCTGGTGGAAGGACGCGGGTTCCTGCCCCTCTGGTCTCCGAACGGGCAAAAAATCCTCTACAGCGTCTGGAACGTTGAGAGCAATTATCGCCCGGATCTTTGGATATCGGGCGGCGCGCCGGATAACATGAACCAGGAGCGCGTAAAGCTCGAGATAAACACCTGGGCCGACAAGTGCGTCTGGGCGGATGACCTGACCGTCTACTGCGCGGTTCCGCAAAACCTTCCGCGCGGCGCCGCCCTCCAGCGGGAACTCTTTAACGATCTCTCCGATGATATCTTCAAAATAGACCTCCGTTCCGGTGCCAAAACGTTGCTCGGCGCTCCGGAAGGAGGCCTGAGCGTTCGAAATCCGGTCGTGACCGATGATGGAACGAGCCTCATCTTCTCGGATGCCGTGACCGGCGATCTCTACTCCTTCCGCCTTCAGTAAGCTACCAGATACCAGATACCAAATACGAGCTACCAGATACCCTCCCTATGAACCGTCAACGCCTCATCATCCTGGCCATCCTCGCTCTCGTATTCATCGGTGCGACGACCTTGTACTTCGTCCGGGTATGGGATGAGAGCCAGCATCGATTCCGGGCCGGACTGCCCATTCCGCTCAGCATCGTTCCCGACGAGCTCTTGAGCGACGAGGAGCGCATTCCCAACGGACCGCCGCAGCCGCCGGTTGTTCGCGCGGAAGATCCGCTCATCTCCGGGAGCGCGAACAGTCCGCTCACGATCATCATGATCAGCGACTTCCAGTGCGACGTGTGCCGCGATCAAGCCCAGGCGCTCAAAGACGCGATCCGCATGACCGGGCGATCTTCGGAAATCCGCGCGGTCTGGCGGGATTTTCCGATTGTTTCCGAACACTCCAAAGCACTCGCCATGGCCGTGGTCGCACGATGCGCCGCGGCGCAGGGAAAATTCAGCCAGATGTACGATCTCCTCTACTTTGAAACGAAAGAGTACACGGAAGACGAGTTCACCCGCTTCGCCCGCAGGATCAACCTGGATGAACAGGCTTTCAGCATCTGCATCCGCGATCCGGCCATGACCTTCATGATCTCTCAGGATGTGGACGAGGAACGCATGCTCGCCATCAAAGAGGTGCCGACGATGTTCGTGGGCGACTATCCGCTCGTCGGATTCGTGGACGCCGATTCGCTCGCAACGATCATCCGCCGGGAATTCCAGCGCATTGATCAAAATTGAAAGATTTAAAATCATTCAACTATTTTCAATCCTTTCAATTATTTTAATATCCCCCGACTGATGCGACGATCCCATCACTCCACTCTCATCGTCTTCGGACTCATCGCGTCCTCCTTTTTCTTTTCTCCTCTCCCGAGCCTGGCGGCGGAAGTGCGCTGCGACTGCCTGGCGCCGGAAGAAACGGACACGACATGTCTGACCATCGACGCATCCAAACTTCAGAATCCGAACGACTGCAGCACGCTCCCCGGGAATGCGAAACTTGAGAGCGGCTGGGCGTGCGAAAAGGATCCGCTCACTGAATCACAGTTCCGAAGCGTTTCAGACGGCGGAGTCTGCGTCAAAGGCCCGGTGAGCGCACTCTCCCTCGTCGGAGAGGCTATAGCGCCCGGCAATAAAAAAACATCCGACGCTTCGGAGTCAAGCTCTGCACCGCTCATGAATGAACTGAATACGAATATTCCCGGATTCGTATTCCCGGACAAGGCGTCGGACCTCCTATCCTCCTACATCCTCTCTCTCTACCGCTACGGCATTTCCATTTCGGCGATTACCGCGACGATCCTCTTCATCTACGGAGCGTTCCTGTACCTCCTCGGAACCGCGATAAGCTCTATCCGATCCGGGAAACAGATTATGATTGATGCGATCATCGGAATGCTTTTGGTGTTTTCCGCCGCGCTTATCGCACGGACGTTGAATCCGGAGATCCTGAGCCCCAAGTCGCTGGACATAACTCAAATATCAACCGTAAACGCATTTACGGATCTCGATAAAGAACGTGCGCGCGCGGAAGCGAGTGCGCGAATGAGCGGACTCATAGAAGTTCCGGTCATCGACGTTGCGACGGGCGAGAAAACATCAGTAGCTTCCGCCGGAGCTGGCAGATCCGGCGAAATCGTTAAAGATTCTTCCGGAAACCTCGTGGCTCAAGGAAATTGCCCTGTTGATATGCAGCCGATCGTTCATAGCAACGAATACGTCCCCGTCCAAAAAGGCGGTACGGCGCAAGTGGGCAACCCTCCTTCCTTTTGCATGGACCGTTATGAAGCGCCGAACCAAAAAGGGGTCAAGCCATTCATTGGCGTAACGGAATTTGAAGCGGAGTGGTACTGCCAACAGAGCGGAAAGCGGCTCTGCTCAAGGGACGAATGGGTCCGCGCTTGCTTGGGGCCGAAGGGGGAAAATATTTACGGGTATGGACCGACGTTCATTGAGGGAAGCTATAAAAATACCGCACGATCGTATGATCATTGGGGATCAGGGGATGCCGTAACGAAAACGAGCAATCCCCCCGCTCCGTGCAACTACGATACGCCCGCAAAATACGGGCTCGATTGGTCAAAGATGTTTTCGCTCTTTACGACGAATCCGGAAGAAAGTACGCTCAACCCGAATAATCCGCGGATTGGAAGCCGGAGTTTTGACTATCAGTTCGCTGAAATGAAAAAAATGGTGAACAAACTGGACGGCACGGAACCGAGCGGCTCACGAGAGGCGTGCGTTACGTCTGAAGGCGTATACGATATGAGCGGGAACGCTGCGGAAATCGTAATGAAGGGGGAATATGCGGATCTTACGCTTGATCAACGGATCGAATTGGGTATCAAAGACCAAAAAGGAGATGGTCCGCGGCCATATGCCTGGATCGGTTTCTTTTGGACGCCGTCATACCACAAAGCGTCATGGGCCGCGAAGCCAACCTGCCTGGAAGTTCTGAGCTATCACGACACGGGGTGGAGAAGCTACGAAAACGGCTTCCGTTGCTGTATGGATTTAGCGGACTAATGTACGGTTTACGGAAAAAAATGACAGCTTCAGTTCCCTTGCACCAGTGCGGATTGCGTCGGACGAAAAACACGCGTAAGCGGCATCCAATTTCCGCATGATCTCTTCAGGCATACACTGCTATACCGTACGGGCTTGCCCCATGATCCGGAAAAGACACGCGCCTTCCCCGGACTCTCCCATCCGATGAACGTGACCGTGTGCTGGCCGGCGCAATCCTTGTTGCCGTTGTAGTACCAAAGATTGTCCCCCGGCTGCAAATCATCCGCCCACGAATCAGGATAGCCATCTTCCTTGATCATGTCTTTCGCTGCGACGATCGAAGCTCCACGGTCTTCAACGCAGTCCGATTGTTTATACTTTTCACTGCAATCGTTATTGCAATTCAAACCCAAAAGTTTTTTTGCCACGGGATTACTGATCGTATGAACGACTTCGAGCATCCCTTTTTGCTTTTGTAGTGTCTCATGCGGCCTGCAAACCGCTTTCTGATCATAGAGACAATCCGGTGGACCCACGCCGGAAAGCGTCCACAGCGTTCCGCCGACTTGTCCGCAAAATCCAAGCGATACCCCGCACTTCACGGCAGTGTCCCCTGCGGCCAACATGCGCTCATACCAAGTCGACTGCGTGAGCGTCGGAAGGACTGCACTGTAAAAATCCCCTCTCTTGTAATCCACCGGAAGCTGGAGCGGGCAGTCGCCGGTCGCCACGGACGTCAGTGAAGCTCCGCCCCCGATCGCATCAGGCGTTTGCGTATCTTCCTCAGTGGAAACCATGCGATTTCCCGCAAACGCGATCGGATCGATGGGGATGACGCTGATCAGTTTCAACTCGATAAGCGTGGGATTGATGACGCTCAGAATCGTATAGCTAGCAAGGATGAGCAGCATCCCGGCGATGGAATCTTTCATGATCGCCTTTCCGGATTGAATGGATGTAATCGCGGATCCGAGGAGGTACAGGAACGCGCCGTAAATAAACATGACGGTGGCGGTAATCACGACGATGCTCAACAAATATGAATAGATCGCATAGACATACACTCCGAAAAACGGGATAGCGATGGATCCTTCGCTTTTCTCGATGGGATGTTCCGTAAAGTCCAGGCCGGGGATCGGAACGTTGAGCGCCGGCGCGTAGTACTTTTCTTGCGCGGACGCATGCTGATTTTCAATGAATCCGAAAGAGACGAACAGGACGGCAACGCCAATAAACAGCACGAACAATCGTCTGCCGAGAAGTGCTGTCCGCAACATCCTCATTCGGGCATTGTAGCTCGATTGGAGTTCGTCGCACAAATGACGGATGTTTGAGGTATAATGAAAAGAGGCATGCGCGATCCACGACCATTCCATCAAATTCCCATCACCGCCTCGTGTGCGGCTGTTTGCATCGCCTGTCTGCTCACGATCGCTCCGCGCGCCATGGCAGCGGAGCTCTGTTGCGATTGCAAGCAGACGGGAGACGCGAACAAGACCTGTTTGCTCATTGACGAGGCGCAGCTCGGTTCCGGCTCCGATTGCACCGCCCTGCCGGAAAAGGCCGGCCTGGGAGAGGGCTGGACGTGCGAAAGCACCCCGCTGAACGTAACCACGCAGGAAAACACGTCTCATGACGGCTCGAGGTGTAAAACGATTGCGTCCGGAGGTGTATGCATCAATCGGCCGATGATTGCGGCCGACGCGAAAAATATCCGCCAAGGAGAGACGGTCGTTTCGGGAGCGGAAAAGGCGGAGGATGAGAAGCCTTTGCCGTTCCACCTCAATATCGACATTCCCGGATTCAGTACGGAAACGGTGACGCCGTCGCTCTTCGCCGACTACCTCA
The DNA here is from genome assembly GCA_964392485.1 of uncultured Gammaproteobacteria bacterium. Taxonomy (GTDB): domain Bacteria; phylum Patescibacteriota; class Patescibacteriia; order 2-12-FULL-60-25; family 2-12-FULL-60-25; genus 2-12-FULL-60-25. The sequence continues at coordinate 11,844 of CAYMPS010000024.1, forward strand.
TCGTCCTCATTCGGTACGGCATCAGCATCGTGGCCATCGTCTCGACGATCATGTTCATCTACGGAGCCTTCCAGTATTTGATCGGGAGCGCCCTGCCGAGCATCACGAAGGGGAAAGCGATCATGAAAGACGCGATCGTGGGACTCATCCTGGTTATGAGCTCCACGCTCATTCTGCGAACGGTGAATCCGAATTTGGAAATGCCGATTCCCCTGAATGTGACTCAGATCGAAATGATACCGGAACCAACGGGCACCGTCACGGAACGCGACGCTTCCGGAACGATTGTAACCACGCCGATTCTCGGAAGATCGAAAGGCAATACCTGCCTGCTCAAAACGTTCGGGAGCAATGACGCAGAGGTCGGAAAACGCATAACCACCGTTATGTTCCTCGGCGATAAACACTTTCTCCATGAACTCGCAGCGCCGGATTTTGAGGCCGCATTCCGTGAGATCGAAGCGGCGCCGAATGATTCCGCCATCGGAGCATGGGTGCAAATGATGAAGCGGATGCCTCCATACAGTGCAATGTGCGGAAAAAAATCAGGCTATCCGGATCGCGGAAGCCGCACCGGCGGATCTTACGCTCCTCGTCTGGACGCGCGGCTCGCTAAAGCAGAGGGAGAGGATCGAGGCCCGTGCGTTTCATGCGACTTGCACGCTCTCGGCCTCGCGACGGATATTGATCCCTGTTTCAATACGATGTGCCCAAAAGGCGAAACGTGCACGCTCTCGGACGGAAAATACAATCGGATGCCGATGGAAATCGTTGAAGTATTTGCGCGCCATCACATTTACTGGGGAGGCTACGGTTGGAAAGATGAAGGCGCAGATTGGAATGCCGCAATTTCACGCCGCGATGCCATGCATTTTGAGTGGCATGGTATTTGCTGGCAATAATTCAGTCAGGAATGGGCGGGCTATTGAGTTGAACGTTTCCTCATGCCAAGATGCTCCCAATGGCAAGAGAGCGCACAACCTACCAATGCAACAAGTGCGGCGCGCAGTTTCCCCGGTGGACCGGACGCTGTACGGAATGCGGCGCATGGAGCACGGTGGCCGAAGAAGTGAAAGCGGATGAGCGGACCGCTCGCCCGTCTTTGATTTCACGAGGAAAGCCCGGGGAGATTCAAACGTTTTCATCGCTCAAACCGGACGTGAAAACACCGCGAACATCTTCGGGATTGGAACCGATCGACCGCGTGCTCTCCGGAGGATTTGTGAGCGGGAGCGTCACGCTCCTGGCCGGAGAACCCGGCATCGGAAAGTCCACGCTCCTGGCGCAGGCGGCCATGAAGCTCGCGAAGAACGGATCGAGCGTGCTCTGCGTAACCGGCGAGGAGTCCCCTTCCCAGGTCGCCCTCAGGCTCAAGCGGATTGATCAAGTGATCCCGGAGCGTCTTTCGTTTCTGGATGCCACGGATGCGAACGTCGTGGCCTCGACGATTCGGGATGCGAAACCGGATCTCACGATCGTGGACTCCATCCAGTCCATGATCACGACGGAGATCCCCGGCGGCGCCGGCAGCATCTCGCAGACGAAAGCCAGCGCCGGAATCATCACCGAGGCGGCCAAGCGGTCGAACGCGCCCGTGATCCTCGTGGGACAGGTGAACAAGGAGGGCGACATCGCGGGGCCGAGATTGCTGGAACACCTCGTTGATACGGTCCTCATGCTCGAGGGCGATAAGGACCATCGGTTCAGGATTCTGCGGGCGCTCAAACATCGATTCGGAACCACGGATGAAGTCTCCGTCCTCACCATGACGGAAAGCGGCCTGGAGAGCATTGATGATCCTTCGGCCGAGCTCCTCAAGGAACGGCCTCAACAGACGCCCGGGTCCGTCATCTCCTGCCTCATGGAAGGCCATCGCCCCATTTTGATCGAACTCCAGGCGCTCGTTACGCCCGCCGGATACAGCACGCCCGTCCGAAGGACCACGGGCATTGACGCGAGCCGTCTGGGGCTCCTTCTGGCCGTCCTGGCGCGGCGCGCGGGCGTGAGGGTGTTGGACAAAGACGTGTACGCGAACGCGGCCGGCGGTCTTAAAGCGCGCGAACCGGCGATTGACCTGGGACTCTGTTTGGCGATCTCAAGCGCGGTCTCCGACATCACGATTGATGCGAAGACGGTCGCCTTCGGAGAAGTCGGCCTCGGAGGAGAAATTCGACCGGTCCCCTATCCCGAATTGCGCATCAAAGAATGCGAACGGCACGGATTCCGCCGCGTGATCATGCCCAAAGGCACGAAAGCGAAAACAGGAAGCATTCACGTCGTGGAGGTTTCCACGCTCAGAGAAGCCATTGATCAGGGCATGTCGTCGAAATGATTGACATAAGGCATCTCATCCATTTCTCCGGATTGTTTTTAATATATTCAATTTTGTCGAACCATTCCCGATCCGAACGGATGACGCGTTCGTAATAGTTGCGTTGGTACGGCGGTCGCGACCGCCGTACCGTTGCCAAACGTCAACGTTCGGTGCAAATGAACGTATACCATGCGTACAACGTGCCTTGAATGCACGAATGATCATTCCGAGCGTAGGGGCGCAATTCATTGCGCCCCTTTGAGCAAATACACGGGGCGCGATGGGCGCAATAA
>CAYMPS010000025.1:0-7907 GCA_964392485.1 uncultured Gammaproteobacteria bacterium
TTTCAAACACCTTATCAATCATTTCATCCGTAACGGTGATAATTATATCGTCGTTCGGATTCGTGCCTTCACCGGTCTCATCGCTGTATGGATTAGGCCCCTCACCCGGAGGGTCGAGTTCAAGATACGTCGGCTCTGCGCTCCGTATCGTATAACCGGAGGGAATCGGAAGACGGAACTCCTCGCCATAAAAGGTACTGTCCTGAATCCGGAAATTACTCCTTTCCGGCGGAACGGATTCCGACTGCGCGACAGGCCGTTGCGTTTGGGAGATCGAAATGACGGCCAGCGTGATAATAAGCAGGGCGAGAAGCGACTGTTGTAATGAATTGAGTTTCATTTCGCTAGTATAAGTTAAACCTGGCAACGTCGCAACCGGAATCATGAAACGACAATCAGGATTACGATGAAAAAATGCTCCGCTTGTAGCTTTCGAGATTTTCGAGCGCGATGCCCGTGCCTTTGGCCACGCAGAGCTGGGGCTCGTTGGCGATGAAGGCCGGGACGCCCGTTGCTTCGCTGAACAGCTTGTCGAGGTTCCGGAGCTGAGCCGATCCGCCGGAAACGACCATGCCCTTTTCCATGACGTCCGCGGAAAGCTCCGGCGGGGTGTTGTGGAGCACATCCTTGACGGCTTCGATCATCCCTTGGAGCTCGTGCTGAATCGCATCCGTCACGTCGTCGGAGTTGATGGTCGTTACGCGCGGGAGTCCGCTGACCATGTCGCGCCCCTTCACCTGCATCTCGAGTTTCTCTTCCAGGTACAGCGCCGATCCGATGCGGATCTTGATGTCTTCGGACGTCCGCTCCCCGATGGCCAGTCCGTACTTGCGGCGCACGTGCTCCATGATCGCGGAATCCAGTTTGTTCCCGCCGATGCGGATGGATGACGAAGCGATGATCCCTCCGAGCGAAATAACGGCGATTTCACTCGTGCCTCCGCCGATGTCGATGATCATGTGGCCGGCCGCGGACCCGATGGGGATATCCGCGCCGATCGCGGCCACGACCGGTTCCTTGATGATGTACGCGGCTTTCGCTCCGGCGGAAATCGTCGCATCGATGACGGCGCGGCGTTCGGTGGACGTAATGCCGCCGGGGACGGCAACCATCACTTCCACGCGGAACAGTCGCATGCCTCCGAGCGCCTTGTTGATGAAATAGCGAAGCATGGCCTCCGTTGTCCGATAGTCCGCGATCACGCCGTCCTTGAGCGGCCGCTTGGCCACGATCGTATCCGGCGTGCGCCCGAGCATCTCTTTGGCCTCTTTGCCCACGGCAAGCACTTTTTTATCTATAACGGAAATAGCAACCACGGACGGCTCATTGATGATAATGCCGCGCTTGGGCATGTACACGAGCACCGTGGTCGTTCCTAAATCGATACCAATCTTCTTGGCAAACATGGGTCAATGATTATGAATTGTGTTCAAAGCTTCACTTCGAAGCTTCGGTCGAGCATTGAGTCCGTACTCATTCGGTACGCGGTATCGCCCCATTCGAGTTCACCCTCGGGCGGCGATGCACTCATCAGGTCTTTACCGAATGCGAGATCGAGCGTCAACGTGGCTTCATCATTCCCTGACTGCTTCTGCCAGTCAAGGCGGTACGTATTATTGCGAATTTGCTCGGCAACGGGAGCCGGGAGCCGGTACGTGAATGAGAGCTCCTGCGTGGTCTGCGGCTCAATGCTCCAAAACGCGCCGAAGACCGTTTTGCCGAGTTCTCTCATGACATCCGTACGACCCGCGCGAAACACGCCGCCCGTACGGTAGCGATCATCCGCCATGGCGCCGGAAGATGAGATGAGTTCCGCGCCCTCCGGAACGTAGATGCGCGTGTAGCTTCGGTACCGCGTGTATTTGTAATTCAGAGGGTCGTTCGGATCCGCCAATCCCGGTGCGTTGTTCGAATACGAGAGCGTGACCGTGGCCGTGACGTTGTTCGGATCGCGCGCATCGAGCGCGTACGTTACGTCCTTGTCCACGACGGCGTCCGTTTTGAGCGCAGCGAGATTCGAATCAATGACCATGAGGTAATCTCCGTCCGTCGGAAGCGTCCGTCCGGTCCAACCGAACGCATCGAGGCGCGCCATGAGATCGGGATCCGTTGCGTAGATGATTACCTGATCGCGTTCGAAGCGCTTCGTGAGCACATCGAGCATATCCGGCCACTTGGACGCGGGGAGCTTCATGAGCTTCGCGAGGAGCTCGTTCCCCACCTTTTGGACGAGGTCTTTGCGATTCAAACGCGGGATCCCCTTCTTGAGGAATCCGACCTCGACTTCGTACTCCAGAACGTCAAAGAACGAGCCGGCTTTGAACGTAATGTCCTCAACGCCGTCGGAGACCGTGATGGGCCCCACGATGCCCATGAGTTCCTCGAAAAGCGGCGGATTAATGGCGATAATGCCGCTCGGCGCGGACGGACGAACGCCCGTTCCGAGCTCAATCTCGCGCACGTAGAAATCCAGCATCGTGGCCGCGGATGTCGGGAAATCCGGCGACCAGTTCGCATCGCGCAGGTAGAGGTTCTGGACGCCCATGCGCTCCTTGATCGGGAGCGGCGGAACCTCGCTCCACCCCCTGTCCGCCGCCGGGAAATCGATGTTGTAGACATCGACAAACTTGAACGTGTCTTTATTGATCTCACCGCTGTCCATTTGGAGCGTTCCGACCGTTCCGATGAATCCTCCGGTTGCGCGGATCTCATCCGTATTCTGCAAGAGCACGACCCAGTTGGACGGCTCCGGATATCCGGCGAGCGGAATGAAAACTTCCATGAGCGGAATCGCCTCATCCATGCTGCGTTTTAAAATCGGAAGTCCTTCCGCGATGGGCTGGAACGCGTTGCGCAGCGGAGCAATGAGTTCATTCTGCGGGATGCGGTTCCACGTTTCGAGCGCCACGTCGATCTTGGCCTGCGCGATGCGCATTTCCGGAAGCGCGCGATAGAGGCGCCCGAAGATATCCCGTTTCTCTTCCATCGTCAGATCTTCGAATGACTTCCCTTCTTCGATCTCCACGCCAACGCCGCCCACGAGCGCGCCGGCTTCGGAGGCGATGTCCATGAGATCCGCTGCGATCACGAATACCCCGCGAATGCCGTCGAGCGTTTCCGCTCCGGCGGCCGTCGCGTCTTCCAAAGCGCGAAGCTGCGTCCCGACCGTGGGAACGTCGCGCCAGAATCCAACCCCCTTCACCGCATCGTGCGCGTCCACCAGGTGGCCGTATGCCGATTCGAGCTCTTCCGATGCCGTATCGATGTCCCGTTCTTTCATGGCATCGACCATGTGCTCAACCGAAGATTTGGCCGCGAGGGCGGAAGCGCCTGTACGTGCGAGCGCGAAAACCGCCGGTCCGGTCACGGCGGCGGCGACGACAATGAGTGCAATGATGATCCAAAGGCTCACGTTCCGCTTCTTCCGGAGCGGTTTTTCCTTCGGCTCGTCCTTGATCGGAGGAATGACTTTCTTCAGGGGTGATTGTGCGGGAACGCGAGGCACGTCGTTCGCCGGCGCCGAACGCCCATTCTTGCTCCTCGGCCGTTGCTTGGAAGCTTTGGCGGGGAGCGATGCCCCTTCCGAACCCGAAACGAGCTCCGGAGCCGCCGGGCATGTAAGGAAATTCGGCGTGATCTTCTGTTTCTTTTTGCCCCTCATAGATAGGTTTCAGGTTGCAGGTTGCAGGAAAACTGAGCAAAAATGGAATTCCATGATCTGCAACCTGCCCACTGCAACCTGCAACCTATATCTGCGGTAACGCCTCTCCGCGATACTTCAGGAAGTATCGTACACCACTTGCGATATGAATGCGTACTAGTCGGTTTGTGAATACTTCCCAGGGATACCGAATCATGCTTTCACGCTGATGGTAGTGCGTGAATCGAACGTGCGGAACGTAGGATACGCACCAGCCGTTTTTCCACGCGCGGCGGCAGAAATCCACATCCTCGTAGTACATGAAAAACCGCTCATCCAGGTACCCGATGGATTCAAGCGCCGCACGGCGAAAGAGGATCGCCGCTCCGTAGATCGATTCAACATCGTGCGGCTCGTCATGCGGAACATCGCGCATGAGAAATGCGTGAAGCGCGCGCTTTCCCCACGGCGTGCGCCCGAGGAACGTTCGGTTGTATATCGGAATGAAGGGCCGCGGGTAGCGGGTGCACGTTTCCTGGCGGCTCCCATCCGGATTCTCCAGACGAGGTCCGAAGACGCCGACATCCGATCTGCGGTCCGCGTGTTCGAGGAGCCGTTCCATTTCACCGGGGAATATCGTGAGGTCCGGATTCACGAGCATGACGTACTCCCCCTTCGCTTCACGAAAGGCGAGGTTGTTCCCTTTCGCAAAACCGACGTTCTCTCCGGGGTCGATCACGCGAACCCACGGAAACCGTTCGCGGACCATGTCCGCCGTCCCGTCTCCGCCGTTATCAACGAGGAAGTATTCGAACGGGAATGAAAAATTCGCCGCTTCGATGCCGCGTAAAAGCAGCCGCACGAGGTGCGGCGTTTTGTAGCAGACGGTAACGAAGGAAACTTTCGGTGTTGATGACATAAGGGAACGTTATGGTTCCATTACTGAATGGCTGAATTGTTAAATTGCTGTCGATCACATAACAATTCAACGATTCAACAATCAAATCCTTTTCACGTATAACATCACGTAACAATGAAGCGATGGAACAACGCCGCTATACGAACCACTTCCTCATCTCCTCCGGCGTTGCCTTCCTGCGAGCCATGAGCGCCTTCCGTTTGGTCTGCATGCGCCCGTAGCCCATCCAGGCTTCGATGAATGCGTGCAGGTGCGACGGAAAGATGATGAGTGCTCCGAGACGGAGTAAAAGCTCCGGAATCCTCCATGGGAGGTGGAAGAGCCGGCTGACCGTATCATCATTCTTCCATTCCATCCAGATCTGATTCCGCCGGGAATACCTGTTAATGAGGGACGAGCGCCCCTGCTGGCCGCTCAACGCCCCCTGAATCCCCGTTTTATCGGACTTCTTTGCCGTCCGGCAATGCCAAGCCAGCGCATGCGGAATAAGGGCGATGCGCTTGCCCAGGAGCCTCGCGCGCCATGAGAGGTCCGCATCTTCCTTGTAGGCGAAAAAGTCCTCATCGAAGACCTCGTCCTCCCCGAGCGCCACGTCGGAGATGGCGGAAGCGCGGATGAGCATGGCGGCGCCGGAAATACCAAACGGCTCGACCTGATCGAACCGGCCCACGTCCTCCTCGCCGGCTCCGCGGTCCGTCACCTTCCTGCTCTTTGAGATCGCGATGCCCGTTGAGTCGATGATGGACGAACGTTCGATCTCCTCTTCGTCGCGCTCCATATCCATCACCCGCACGGCGCGAAGGAGCTTGGGCCCCGCGATGTCCACGTCCGGATGCGTATCCATGAATGAAATCAACTGCGCGATGCACGTGGCGTCGAGCACGGTGTCGGGATTGAGCAAGAGGATGTATCGGTCCTTCAAATCATGGTCCGCTTCCCATCGGGAGCGCGCGAGCGCGATCCCCTGGTTGTGCGCGCGGGCGAATCCCTGATTCCGAAAATTCCGCAGCACGGCAACGCCCGGCCGGGATTCCTGAAGCCAGGGCAGCGTATCGTCCGCGCTCGCATTGTCGATGATCGTCACGGTAAAATCGCCGGATGTCTGCGCATCAATGGATTCAAAAAGGTTCGGCAGGTACCGAGCCGAGTTCCAGGTGACGATATTGATGACGAGTTTCTTTGCAGCTTCCATAGCTTATAGGTTGTTAGCTTATAGCTTATAGGCCTCTCAAAATGCCTGCGACGTCGTGAAGGGATCCTATAAGCTAGCACCCTATAAGCTATGTTTTCTTCCTGATCTTCGCCGTCACGTTAAAGCCGAGACGGAACTTCCCGCCGATCATGTGCCGCGTCTGTGCATCGATGGCGGGGACGCTCCCGAAAAGCACGAACGTAACCGGAAGCAGAATCCACTGAAGGAAGATGACGACGATGGCGTACGGCCTCGAAACGTGGCTGGGCCGCTTCGGGAGGAGCGTGAGCGCCAATGCCGCCGAAACGAACACGCCGACGAGCGCGAGCTGCATGAGCCGCTGGAGCGTAAACGGCGTATTTTGAAAGATGGCGAAGCCGCGGTACGACTCATTCGCGAGCCAGAACGGAAGCTGACCCAGCACCGTAATGAGCATGGGCGCCGTTGCCCACGTGTACATCCCTTCAAGCTGTTTCCAGATGAACGTAAACTTCACGCGGAACGGAATCGCTTTGTTCTTCCGAAAACACTCCATCATGTACGGAAAGTTTTCCACGCCCCACGCCCATCGGCGCATCTGCTTGTAGAGCGCTTTGAGGGAGTTCACGTATCCGATGCTATCCACGGAATCCATGGAAACGGGCAGGTAGATGGGCGTGACGCGATAATCTCCGTTGTAGCGCATGAGCCCCTGCAGGAAGATGCGCGAATCCTCGGACACGATGTCCTTCTGCCAAAATCCCACATCGAGCAGCATGCGCCAGCTCATCGAGTGGCTGGAGAACGTCATCATGTGCTCGGGCCGCGCGAGCTCGCTCATGAGCCAGAACGTGGTGCCGAACATGGCCACGCGGATCGGCGCCTTGGCATCCCACAGGTTGTTGTTGTAGAGCGCCACGGGCTGGTACGAGCTCCGCGTCGGATCCGGGACCGTAAGGTAGTTGTAGGTGAGACAGGCGAAGTACTGCCCGTGCGTCATCGTATCAACATCAAATGATGAGACGATGAGGTGCTCCGGGAGGATGCCCATCCCTTCGATAACCGGCACCATCTGCCGCCCCATCCAATTCAGGTTGCTCCCCTTCCCCTGAATCTCATCCGCCTTTCCCGCGGGATCCGGATGAATGGTCGTGACGAGTTTTAAAAAGCGGTGGCCGTACTCGGCCTCAATGAGAGGGCAATACTTTTCAAAGTTTTCTCTGTCTTTCTCTTCCCCGCCAAGACATACGATCATGCGATCGCTCGGCGTGGCGCTTCGGAGCAAGTTTTCGAATGCTTCGCGAAGCACCTCGATCGGCTCCTTCCACGTCGGGAGCATGATGAGGTGATAGATCTGATCGTATCCTTTCAGCTGAAGAGCGTCCTTCTGCCAATCACGCAGAGCGTCGCGCCTGTATCGTCCCCATGACACCAAAAGGAACGGAATGAAGTACGCGATGCGGAGGAGCCAGTACACGTCGAAGACGATGATGAACGTAATGATGATGAGCGGCTCCCAATAGGAGAGCGCCAAGGAACCCAAAAGCGTCACCCAAACAAGGATGCCTGGAACCATTTCGTAGATGCGGGTACGGGTGCGGTCCTTCATGATGATGCCTATCGAATATCTAATTCCGAATGTCGAAAGCCTCGATTCCGGTCTTCGGCTTCGTTACGGCTCCGGTTCGATATTCGACATTCGACATTATGCGTTCTAACATGTGATATTCGGCTCCGCGTCATAGATCGGCGCAACGTATGCGGAAGCCTTGAGCTTTTTTGCAGCGATGGTGTTCCGAAGCCCCTCCAAATCCCGAGCGTCCTCCACACGGACTCCGTACAATGGTACATGGTACATCCGTCCGAGAAGATTTGCGACCAGGACGCCGCTCCGAACGGCGGAAAACGATCCCGGACCGGACACGACGATCATCCCGTCCAGGGACGGAATCGCTGCGGCATTCATAAATGAAGCGAGGATCGCAACGATCGAATGACGCCCGAGAACCTCACGCCGCCTGATCTTCCCATGCAACGGAATCATGGCGAGGCGGATGCGCATTCGTTCGCTCGTATCGATAAAGAGGTATGGCATAACGGAAAACGGAGAGGGGGTTTCTTTATGAGGATCGACGGCATGAGTTCGACGGCCGTCGGAAAGAGACCCGTTGCCCGTT
>CAYMPS010000025.1:8007-14368 GCA_964392485.1 uncultured Gammaproteobacteria bacterium
ATCTCCTTGCGGTACTCGTATTCACTGAACGGCATGACCGTATAGTTCACGTCCGTCCCGATCGTCTTTTCCATGTTCGCGATGATTTTCCTGAGCGACTCCTTATCAATGGCTCCGATAATGAACAGGTCCACCGGCGCCTTCGCCTTTCCCAAGAATGCTCCCATGAGCGCGGCGTACTTGATCGTGCCCACGGACTCGAAGGCTTTGTCCACGCGATGCTCCACGAGGAGCTGCGCTTTCGTCATGAGCGAACGGACTTCGAAGAGTAGAGGAAAACCGGAGTTTAACCGATAGTATTTGCGCTTTAAGCCCGGCCGTTTCTCGTCCCCGCTCGTTTCATCCGTCTCAATAATGAGCCCGAACTTCATGAGGTTCGCCAGTTCGCGCCGAACGGCATTGATCTGCGTATCGATGCGGCGCGTCACTTCACGCACGAAGATGGGCTCATCCGGCTGGCTCAGGAAGAGTGAGATGAGTTTGACGCGCGTACGTGAACCAAAAAGGTGTTCGAGCATATCCTGACTATATCCTGCCCTGTCGAAAGACTCTTGACAAGAGGCAACCTTTCCCCAGGCAAAGCTGGCCAAAAAAGGCTCGACGGTCTACGATCGATTTCGTATACTAGTGAAGACATGGATATCCACGATCCAGCCTCAAAAGAGACGATGTTCCGTATAACGGATATCGAGTTCTCCAACAGCCAAATCGACGATAAAATCGTCGGAATTTTCCGTTTCGAATCAACGGGTCCAAAAAAGCGCGGCCCCATCCTTTTGGTGATCGCAGAAATCGAAGGTATTGGATACGTTTATGATCAATTGATCGATGTCTTGAACAACGAAGCGGAACATTCACGGAACCTCATGTCCAGCATGGAGGCTGATCCGGTCACGCGCTTCGAAAAAATCGTTCAGAACATCAACCGTGCAATCAAGGATTTTCTGGAAGAGGAGACCACGCCCATCAACTGGAACCGCGTGAACATCTTCATCCTCGAACTCTCGGAAGGCCACCTGTGCATGGCCGGGGTCGGGCGCCTCATGAACATGTTCCTGCAAAAACAGGAAGACGGAAGCTACCGCACGTACGACCTCTTCGGTTCGCTGGACCAGCGCATCGACGTGGACCCGAGCAAATTCTTTTCGAACATCATCTGCGGCGACTTCAAGCTCGGCGATATCTTGATCGCGGGCTCGAATAACTTCGAACGATTCCGAAACGATCTTCGCATGAAAGAGCGCCTTACGACGCTTCCGCCCGTTACGGCCACGCTCGAAATCAAGCAGGATTTGGAGACCCGCGGCATCCCGGATGATTTCGTGGCCACGGTCATCGCATGCAACAGGGCGGATGCGCCAAAGCCCGTTGCCGAATATCAACAAGAAGACGTTGAGAAGAGTACGTCTTCCATCGAAGGCCTGCGCCGCACGGAAGAAGAAACCGCGCGAACGCTCGCCCCGGCCATTGCGCCGAAGGAACAGCTCACGGAGATGAGCGAATCCGTGGCACCGGGCATCAAAGGCCGCCTGGGCGTGGTCGGCCGCATCTTCGGTAAAATATTCGGAGCGATATTCGGCATCTTCAAAAAACTGTTCAAGCGCGAAAAGGTGCGGGATGTGGCAAACATGGTGAACCTCCGCGGCATGCATGCGGGATTCGGTTCCTTTTTCACCCGGCGCCGGAAAGCGCTCATCATCGGCGGCATCGCGATCATCCTCCTCGTCGTCGTTACCGGATCGCTCCTCAAGCACCAGCGCACCGTTGCGGCGGAAGAATCCGCCTGGAACAGCACGTACGACGATATTAAGGGAGCCATCGAACGCGCGGAAGGCGAAGCCGTCTATTCCGAAGACAAGGCGCGAAAAACGCTCACGAACGCACTCGGCATTTTGGACACGCTCGATACGAATACGTCCGAACGGGAGCAGGCCGTGGCGACATTGAACAACCTGGCGGATGAAATGCGGAAGAAGCTCCAGCGCGTGGTCAACGTGTCGAATCCCACGGAGCTCTTTACCCTCCCCGACGGCCTGGCGGATGAAGCGCTCGCCTCCCCCATCCTGTTTGACGGGAACCTCGTGGTTGCGGACCGCGCGAACGAACAGCTCGTGGTTATCAACCTGGAATCCAAAGACGTATCGACGATCGATCTGCCTGAAGGGCGCATGCGCGCTACTGCAATCGCGCCGGGGCGGTCGAGCGTCATCATCATGCTCCAGGACCGAAGCATCTTGGCCGCGGACATCGAAAGCGGGAGCGTCAGCGACCTCGCGCTCGGCGGCGCGGATGCGGAAGGCGTCACGGACATGCTTTCCTATGCGAGCAGGCTCTACGTGCTCGACGCGGGAGCGGAGCAGATCTGGCGCCACCCGAGCACGTCCGGCGGATTCGGTACGGGAGGCAAGTATCTCCAGGCATCGAGCGCGAGCCTGTCGAATGCCGTATCGCTCGCCATTGATTCGAACGTGTACGTGCTGAAATCCGACGGTACCGTGGTCCGCTACTACTCCGGCGGACAGGACGGCTTTGCGCTCTCGCCCATCGACCCCCCGCTCACGAACGGCAATCAGATTTGGGCGGACGCGGACAATGACTATGTCGTGATCGCGGATCACGACGGCAGCCGCGTGGTCGTGTTCACGAAAGAAGGAAAACTCGTGGGCCAGTACAAATCCCCCGCATTCAAAGGCCCCACGGACCTGGTCGCGGATCCCATGACCAAGAAACTCTACGTGGTGGACGGGAACAAAGTGTACGAGCTGTTACTGCCGTAACATTGCGCATTTCGCATTGCGCATTTCGAATAAAGCTGAATGTTTCTATTTCATAAATACGCAATGCGCAATCCGCAATGCGAAATGTTTAAAAAATAAAACCCCTCACGGTTAGATTAAGACGAAATCGGTGGGGAGAGGGGCCCGCAAGCGGAACGAAAAGCGTTCCATGGTGCTCACGGCTGGATAATTGGAATATTCCCTATAATACGTTCGAATGCTCTGGATTGAAAATATTCCCACCGAAAGATAAGCGTTGCTTTGCTACGGAACGATACGAAGAGGCGGATTGAACCGCGTTGCGAGGAACTGCGATTGTCCTTGATCCTCCGAACAGACGCTATAGAAATTGCGACGCGTCAGTTTCTGGAATTGCACATGTCTAGTATAGAACAACATGCCGGCCCGGATATCGAATTCGCCACGCGCGTGCAAAATCAGCAGCCTGCCCCGGATGACCTTTGGACTGATGAGGAATGCCCGCGGGTACTTCGCCGGATTAGCGCCGATGTGGCGGATGATCTCGGCGATGTGGATGATTCGGATCGGAGCGATCCCCAAAATCGCCGGGTGCCTACGCAACATATCCACGGCCTGGCCGCGGTTGCACGTGGTCCATACCATGAGATGCTCAATGCGGATGAAGATGCGCGTACACCTGTACTGCAGAATTTCCGGCCACATGGTGACCGTTTTGACGAGCTTTCCGTTTCGCGGCGCCAAGCTTAAGCCTTTCCGGATCGCAATGATCCGCTTGGCCAACTTACCCGGACTCGGGAGATTCAACGATCTGCGTTTGCGGATCGAGGCGATGTCCTCTTCGGAAAAACCGAAGGAACGCAATACGGGGATACAGCCTGAATGTATTGATGTAGCCATGGGCTACCTCCTTTTTGCGATGTGAACGCTTCTTTCGGGATGAAAGGTGCGTATAAAAAAGGTTAGCGGAAAACAGGAATCTTTTCAATATGAGAGACGTAAAACCGGCGATCAAGTGACCGCCGGTTGATTGATTACATGCGAGAGAGTGCGTAAAGCTGAAGTCCGCTGGTTCCGCTCAACACAGGATTGGGAGCGCGAGCGGCGGCTCCACGTGGAAGTTCTCCTTTCTGATGCGGGCCATGGCCCGTTCAAGAGCACTGCCATCACAGGCTTCAAGCGTGATCGCGAACGGCAGGCGGTCTTTCCGATATCCCGGAAGCTGGACAACCGCATCCATGTTGATGAACTTGGCCGAAAGCGCCGAAGCGATATTGGCGATGATGCCGTGACGGTCCGTGACGACGAATCGCACGTAGTACGATTGAGGCGGCGGAGAAACGATTCGACCGGGCAGCCATTCCCCTTCTTCCCGGCCCTGGCCATGACAACCAAGTGCGAGCAGATCGGATACAACGGCAACCGCCGTCGGATTTCCGCCGGCTCCGGCGCCGCCGAAAATCGCCTCGTTCCCATATGCGCCAAGCGTGACAATCAGGTTGTTCGCGCCGTCATTCCTGCCGAACGCGGAGACAAGCGGGACCAGCGCCGGTCCGACGCGTGCGTAAACGCCGTCCCCGTGCCGCTCAACCAACGAAATCTGACGAATCGTGCAACCAAGCTCGCGGGCGTAGTCGAAATCAACCGTCGCTACCGATCTGATCGTTTGACGACGGATGTCGACCAACCTGATATGCCGTTGAAACGCGACGCCGGCCAAAAGCACGACCTTCGCAACGGCATCATCGCCGTCCAAATCCGCGCTCGGATCAACTTCGGCAAAGCCAAGTCGTCGAGCTTCCGCGAGAGCAACATCCATAGATTCGCGGGTTTCCGCCATTCGACTCAAGACGTAGTTACACGTTCCGTTCAGAATACCGGAAATGCTCGTGATCTTGTCGCCTGCCAGCCCTTCACGGATGCCCCGAATCACCGGGATGCCGCCGCCAACGGCCGCTTCGAACAAGAGCGTAGCATTGCGTCTCCGTGCCAAGTCAAGGAGCTTAGGCGCTTTGTCGGCAAGCAGCGCCTTGTTCGCGGTGACGACGTGCACCCCTTGCGAGAGCGCGCGTTTGATCCACGCCTCCGACGCGGCAACCGCGCCGGTTAGTTCAACGATGACATCCGGCTTCGCGCCAAACACGTCCTCGATGTCCTCGGTCCACGTAACGGACTCCGGCATCCAGTCAACCCGATGTTGCTCGACGCTCCGATTGAAGACGTGCGTCAAACAAATCTCTTCTTTGAGATCGGAACGTTCCTTGAGGATGCGTGCAACGGATGACCCGACCGTTCCGAATCCGAGCAATGCCACACGAAACTGTTTTTCGTTCATGACTCCCTCTTTTGCATGTTGAGAAGTTACGAGGCGTCTATCTAAGCAAATTTCCGATATTTGATCAAGGATGCTCATGCCAAACCGACCATGCCTCCCTTGATCATTCCCCTGCTCCATTCGGCGTATCAAAAAGCCCCGCACGACTTCCACATCCGAGGATTGGATGGGATGTCGTGCGGGACCAGACGAATATACGGAAGTCGCCGTCTGACCAAGTGCCTGCCCCGAGCAAAGTCGAGGGGACAAAAGGGTTCTTGTCCAAGGCACGGCGTTCGCGAACGCCGTGCCAAGGTCCACGTGTTCAACCGCCCAAAGCCGTAGCCGCGGGCAGGACGTTTACTCCATTCACGGTATAACAGAAATTGAAATGGCTCCGCCCCTCACGGTGAGTGAGAAACGGAGCCATTGAGCGGCCAAGTGCAAAGGACCCAAACCAAACGGAAAGGGAAAGGGTCCGAACGCCCAAGGTCTAGCGACGCCGCTTGCGGGAGACGAGCGCGCGGTAGAGCAGGTGCCACCGATAGCCGGGACCGTACCAGTACGCGTCAGCCTTGCGCTCACCGTCTCCGCCCCACAGTGCGGGCGAGCGCAGGCTGCCGTTCGGATTGCGCCACGAAGAACCGAATGCGGGAATATAGAACTCCCGCTGATAGTCCGGGAAGTCCCGGGCGAGCGCCATGAGCTCCGGCGTCTCCTCGCGAATCAGTTCGTGGCCATCCATCCAATCCCACCACTGCCGGGTGGTGATTTCGTCTTCGTACGGGGCGAGAAGGATGAGCTCCTTCTCATACACGAGGCCGTTCTGAATGATCCACGAGCGATACACAGGAAATCGCTCTTCCGTGATTTGTCCAAGCGCGTCACGCTCATTGTCCAGCCGGGCTTCACGGATCATGTCCGCGAGGGACTTCCTCCGGTCAACCTTCACCGGTTTCGGGAGGACGATGGACCCTTTCGGAAGCGGTTCATCGGGGGCGGGAGGGAAGAACTCTCGGAGCATCGCGCGGACGGCGCGTTCTTCGCCACCGGGCTGTCGGATCATCTTGCCAAGGTCTGCGCTCATCCTCCCGCACCGCACCAGTCGCGTCACGGTTTCCCATAGTTCCGACCCAGGCCCATCAATCAGGCGTGCATGTTCCATGCGTACCTTCTCTTTCTTGTTTTCTATGGCGTACCGCCAACCCAGCACCGTGCCGAAGTTGAGGCGTACCGAATTTCCGTTACGTTAGCTATACTTTGCTCAATAGAGCAGTTTTAAGGAACGAAA
>CAYMPS010000026.1:0-2300 GCA_964392485.1 uncultured Gammaproteobacteria bacterium
AGCTCCGATGCTTGGCATCGGAGTCCGCCGATCGATCCGTCGGGGCGGCTTGACAGGATATTGGTGCCGCTTCCGTCCGCCGCGGCGATTGCGGCTTCCGTGAGTGAAAGCGTTCCGCTTCCGGTGCCCTTTGCCCGGAATGCTATTCTCAGAATTTCGACGGCACCCCCCGAAACACCGTACGGTGTGCCGCCGGTTAGCGTGATAACGCCTTCGGTGTTGGAGAATCGAGGTTCTTCAAGCCAGAAGTTGAATGCGGATCCCTCTTTATCCAATGCGATCACTTCGAGCGTATCTTTGGGGAATCGAATAACGATCTGCGCCGCATTAAAGCTTATGCCCTCACTGTCAATTCGAAGATCAATCGTCATATTTTCTCCGACTCCGATTTCGGAACTGACGGGCGTCAAAGAAAACGTTGCGGCCTGCGCCGGAGAAAGCCAGCCGAACGCTATAAGCGCGGCAAAGGAACCGATGACTACTTTAAGTTTATAGGACATATTTTTTGATAGTTAAGGAGCGGATGTGTTTGACGTTCCGTTATTATTTTCTTATTGCACGAATAAATATACTGAAATCTGAAATATTAATTTTCCCGTCGCCGTTAAAATCAATGGTCTGTTTTTGGCGTTCGTCCGCGGATGTCCAATGTGAAAGAAACATACTCCAGTCCGTGATGGTAACCGCTCCGTCACCGCTTAAGTCGGCTTTCGGAAGGGTCAGACGAGACACGACGAGCGCATTGATCAATGAATACGCACTCTCTTGTTTTCGCCTGACATCAACTTGTTTTACCCGTACGCGATGAGCGCCGAATTCCAATGGGGTCGTATCCGCCGCCAGCGTATACGACCCGTCTCTTCCAGCGGTCGTTTCTTTTCGGAGTACGTCATCTATCTCAAGAATGACGACATTGTTCGGAGTAGCATTGCCGACAACGACAACAGGCTGACCTCTGCCGATCAGCCGTTGAGGAAGCTCAATCGTGGGCGGTACGAGAATATCTTTTACAACCGAGTCGTTCGCGAGTGCGGCAATGGTAAAAAACTTCGTCTGCGCGGCACGGTTATTTTTATCTTTAACAAGAAGACCGAAACTATGAAGCCCTTCTGAAATGCCCGTGAAATTCACCAGAAACGTTCCGTTCTCATCTGCGATACTGTTTTGATTTACCTTTGTTTCAAAACGAATATCTTTGTCTACGATGAATATTTTCGCATCGGGAAACGCTCTTCCGGAAAATGCCACGGTCGTAGGAGGCGGCTCCGGCTCCGGTTTCGGCTCCGGTCTTATTTTTGTCCCTCCTCCGCCCGATGGAGGCGGCGACGGTAGTACCGGCGGGGATGATGCGGTGGTCTCTTGCGTTGATGCGTTGTTCAAAGCCGAGGGATCATCCGTATCGCTTGCGACGGATGCGATGTTCGTTATGGTGCCGATGACGCTCGGATCGGTCGGAGACGCTACCGTGATGCTGGCGGACTGACCGTTCGCGATACTGCCGAGATTGCATGGAAATACGGCGCATGCACCCTGTGAGGGGGTGAGCGTCGGCGAGGTGAGCGCGAGCGGCAGCGTATCCGATACCACGACGTTCTCGGCGGTATCGGGGCCGCTATTCATCACGGTGATGGTGTAGGAAAGCGTACCGCCGGCGACGATCGGATCCGGACTGTCCGACTTCGTTATCGAAAGGTCGGCCGACGGTCCGGATGGCGACGCCTGCGTGGTCAATGCCGGACATGTTCCGTAGGTATTAAACGCGGTGCCGTCATTGCTAACTCTAAAACGGTACGTTGTGCTGTACGGAGCGTCCTTGGCAATTTCCATCGACCATTCATATTCCGTATTCTTGTTTTTGGGCAGATTGAGGGAGGACGCCGGATTGGTTGATTCCAAAATGTTCCCTGCGACAAAGGAACCGGAGGTGATTTGCTCGGTGGTCGCGTCGTTGTCAATGAAATGGTCCGACAAACGCAGGTTGAATATACTGCTCGTCGGAGTGACGGTAGTCCAATCACCGCTTGCACAATCACTGCCCCGGGTAAACTCAAAGCGGGGAATAAGGGTGCCGGCAGCACCGGTAACGCCGATGCCGAAACGCAATCGGAAAATAGCTCCCGGGACAACGTTGGTAATACTCGTATCTTCCGCAACGCCCGGAGCGCCGTAGCCCGTGGCCGCTGCTTCCGTTCCATCATCATCTCTGAACCAAAAATTCGTCTGATTCCAAACAGCCGCAACAGCATCAAAATCAACATCTACTTCGGAGCTTACGTCCAGGCTGGTTGCTTCCGTGTCGG
>CAYMPS010000026.1:2400-14145 GCA_964392485.1 uncultured Gammaproteobacteria bacterium
TCACCGGCGTACCGACCGTGCTGTCGCTCGGATTTAAAATGACAAATTTAACCGCTCCATCCGGTGCAGCCTCAAAATCAACATCTACTTCGGAGCTTACGTCCAGGCTGGTTGCTTCCGTGTCGGAAAGCGAAAGTATGACGGTTTCCGCCACGCTGTCATTGATCTCAATGGTTCCTATACCGTTGACGATATCCACCAATCCCGCGCCTGTGGCGGAACCGTCGGTAACGAGGGTGACATCATCCTCGTAATTTTCATCAACTTGGTTGTTGCTTTTCTGAGCTTCGATGGTAACGGTCACCGGCGTACCGACCGTGCTGTCGCTCGGATTTAAAATGACAAATTTAACCGCATTGGCCGGCGGGTCGGCTGCCACAATCGTCGGGAGCAGAGACAGAACCAGTGCCAAAATCAATAATGAAAAACGTGTGTATTGAAATCTCATTTCACTGACTTTTCAGGGCGGTGTTTGGCAGCCTTTCCGCCCTCAAGGTATTCGTTCACCTTTTCAACGACTTCTTGAATCGGGTGTTGGGATTTTACGAAATAGTCATCAGCGCCCAGCTCCAAAGCCCGTTTGATCGCCGTATCTTCTCCAAGGTTCGATAACACGATCACCGGAATCATTTTCCATTCGGGATGTTTTTTTATTTCTTCCAGCACATAAAAACCGTCCTTCTTGGGCATTAACAAATCAAGCAGAATTAAGTCCGGCTCCTTTTTCCCTATTTTTTTAATCGCCAGTTCGCCATTTTTGACGACTTCAACCTTATAACCCACTGCGATTAAATTATCTTCAAGCGTCCGAATTAAAAATTCTTCATCTTCAACAATTAATACGTAACTCATATGCTGGTGTCTTATATTATTTAGAATGTTTATTGAGATGCATATTCCTCGCTTTTGCGCCTTCGCTCATCGTTTTTGGGATACGCAGATAAAAGGTCGAACCTTTGTTTTCTTCGGATGTAAACGAAATGTTCGCGCCGATTTTTTCCGCAATCGTTTTGGCGATGTTAAGGCCGAGACCCGTGCCGTTCGGTTTTAAATTTTTCGCATTCGAGGCGCGATAAAACCGTTCGAACAATCTTTTCTGCTCCCGTTTCGGGATGCCGATTCCGAAGTCCTGAACGAGAAATGTGACCGTTCCCGCTCTTTCTTTAACATCCAGAAGTACTTTTTGACCCGGCATTGAGTAATCAATGGCATTGGAGAGAAACGTTCCAATGATCGATTTTACAATGACCGGATCCGTCTCGATCGTAAGGAGTCGATGATTTAACGGGCCTTGGAGCGTGATCTTCTTCTCCTTGGCTGCTGCGGCCATCGTAATTAAAATATCATTTAAAAGACGCTGGACCCTGGAGGTTTCTTTTTTTATGATTGTCGCTTCACTCTCCAGACGCAGCGTGTTCAATATGTCGGAAACGAGCTTGATCATCTGCTCATTTACTTTATAAATATCATTAAGATACTCTTTTTGTTTTTTTGTCGGCTCGCCCAAAATTCCTCCATGCATCGTCTCAATCAGCCATTTGACGCCGGAAAGCGGCGTGCGCAATTGATGAGAGGCGAGCGACAGGAAATCCAGCCTGATTCGTTCCAGCTCTTTTTCTTTACTGATGTCGTAAAAAACTTCTACGGCTCCCGTTATTTTCCCTTTAGATATCATGGGGCTGATCACGCTGGTCGCCGGGAATCTGCTCTTGTCTTTTCGGACGTAATAGAAAACGGGCATTTTTTCAATAGGTATGCCAACAGCAGGAGGAGGAGAAGCCTCGGTGCTCGTCAGTATCTTTCCCGATAAGATCTTTGAAAGGATTCTGTCTTTGAATGATACCCTCTTCTTATCTTCATCTTCCCTCGGGAGAACTTCAACCAATGATTTTCCCAATACTTCTTTTTCTTTCCAGTCGGTCAGCGTTTCAAAACCCTTGTTGATGCGGATGATTTTTCCATGTTTATCAACGACCACGACTCCCATGATGTGATCGCCTACGGAGAAAAGAATCGCTTCATGTTCAGCGATAACGTCCTTCATCTTGGAATTTTTTTTCTTTACTTTTTGTCGTTTCGTCTTATTTATTTTTTTCATAAAAAATATAGAGATGAATTGTTCTGCGTACGCATTTGAACTTAATTACTTTGCGTCAGATCTGCTGCGCGGATACCGTATGGAATATCAAAGGATAGTGTCGAAGACGTATCCTCCGATACGGCGAGGCTCTGCCTCCGCGGAGGTTTATTCGTATTCACGTCTTCCGTTTCTGTTTTCTCAAAAATTCCATTTGCAGTATAACAAATATAAAAGTAATCAACAGTCTATTATTTTATATAAATTTGATGTTTTGATTTTTATTGCATGGACGTGATGAAGCACTCTTAGCTCTGTTAAGCCGTTTTAAAAAAATGTAAATTTCCACCAGATATATATATTGATCGCGGCATGGATTTTATCCACAGCTCTTCAACGAGCCACGGCCACCAAGCGTTTCGCATGCGTCTCATGCCCGGTCCCCGTGCCGCACCGCGTAAGGAGAAGCTACGGAGCGGATCATCGAACTGATTGAGCGCCGGGGCGGCTTGAAGCGACCTTATTGTTCAGGGTGAAGTTTTGTTTATGTACGGTTTATTATTCAATATGTTCTTTCACAAAGTGAATACGCGCGCCGCGACATAGACAATATTGCAAAAAACCTTGATGTATTGAAGGGGAGATCTTATCACGTTGATAGTCAGGTAAAGACCATGCTTATTTGCAAGAAAGGGGAGAAGCGCGTCCTTCAAAATTTCGCTTACGTTGCCATTCGGGAGCTTCATTCAGAACGCGATATTGATCTGCTTGATATATTTCGGTATTGAACGATCCGTGAGGCTATTTCAAGAATTGAAGAGCAGAGGCATTTTGTAAACGCGTGATCAAGGTGCATCTCCGACCCTCCAACCTCTCGGTTCGAAATTCGGACATGCGGGGAATTCCTGAAATGTATTTCAGTAAATAATGAAATAAGAATTCCCCATGTAGATCCGCATGATCTGCGGACGTTCCATGCCGTCTTCGCATAAACATCATGAAATACTACTTCATTGTTCGAAGACCGGTATGGCATTTTAAGCGTGTAAGGAACTACAGAACGTTGTTGACGATTTCTTGAAGGTAGGGGAGCGGCATGCGCTTCGTCTGGTCCAGCGTGAAGCCGTTCCAGTACACGCAGAAGGCCAGTCCGGTTCTGTCCTGCGCGATGAAGCCGTTCTGCCCTTCGATGACGAGCAGACGGCGGACGATGGCGTTTCCGGCATCGTCGTGGCGGATGCCGTAGCCGTACTGGAAGATACATGGCCAGAGTTCCACGCCGTTCAAGGCCATGCCGTTTCGCTCCATCCAGGAGCGCTCTTTGTGAGGGTCCTGCACGGACCACCAGCGGATGTTCTGCGGGTCTTTTCCCACAAGGAGAGAGACTAGCAAAACCGCGCATCTGTCTTCTCCCGAATTCGGGATGATCGTGCTCGTGAAGCGGGTGCCTATGCGCCCGTTGCGCGAGCGCCGCACGGACTTGGAGCGGATGGCGATGTTCGCGAGCGTGTTTTTGCGTTTGAGGGAACTGGCCACGTTCAGTCTTGTGAACGTGTTCCGTGTATCGCCGATCAGAAGCGTGTCGTGGCTGTTCCTGATGCCGGCCTCGAAGTGGTTCCAGGTGACGAAGTATGCTCTCAATGTTCTGCTCCTTTTTTGGGTTTTTACGTTTTGATAAGCGCCGAACCCTCGGGGTACGACGTGGAATGATGTCAAAAAATCGGAAATCTGTCAAGCGTTCTTTGCAGGTCTTGCACAATATTGTTATCATGTAGACAACCTTCTTAATTCATTTCATCCAATTTTATGGAACTTTCCATATTCATTGCCAAGATTCTTGGCGTTACCATGCTTATCCTGGGCGTGGCCTTCCTGCTCAACCTTAAAGAGTACCGGAAGATGGCCGAGGATATGATCAAGGACCGGGCCTTCCTTATGATTAAGGGACTCGCTTCCGTTGTCCTTGGCGCGGTCATCCTGGTAAAACACAATATGTGGAGCACGGACTGGTCGCTCATCATCACGATCCTGGGCTGGGCCTGGCTCGTGGGAGGCTCGCTGGGCCTCCTGTTCCCGCGTGCGGCCATGAATATCGCCAAGGCGGTTCTGAAGCAGAACATCATTTTGGCGGGGTCCGTGCTGATGATCCTCGTGGGCGCGTACCTTTCGTACGTGGGATACTTCGCATAAACGCGGTGCGTGGCACGGCGTTCGCGAACGCCGTTCCGTGGCGCGTGGAGGATTTCAGCGCATCATACGATAAAAAGAACGCATCCGTTGATAGGCGGGTGCGTTTTTGTTCATATCGTGCTTCATTTTTATCCATTTGCTCAATTACCGCGGACAGGGCAAGGTGGAGGAGGAATGTCATACCCCCTGCGCGTATTCCGCGTCTGCGGTACAATGGACATCTCGCATCTTCTGCGGCGGCCGACAGCCAGCCGTCGACAGCCAGCCGCCACTCTTTATGCGCCTTGACGTAACGACCCGCAACCTGAAAGAAATCGACGGTGTTTTGGATTTTTTGAAAGAAGCGAAGATAAAGAACGTGAACGTGACGCACATTCAGGATAATGATACCGATCCGCTCGTCGTTGCGAACGAGCTGTTAAAGAAGCGTCCGGGTTTGGATGTGATGCTCCATCTATCCGCCAAGCGTTTTTGCGACCGATCCGTGGAGGACGGGCGCATGGCGTTTCGAAAGAAGTTTGAGGAAGCGAGAGGGGACGGTATCCGAAAGTTTTTAATCATCAGCGGACACCCCCGTGGGACGTTCGATACGCTCGATGCACTCCAGCTCCTGCAGAGCCAGCAGCTTGCACGCGATACGGAAATTTACTGCGCGTACAATCCGTACTTCGATCCGGCGCGCCTTCGTGAAGAGAACGAGCGCCTCCAGAACAAGCTCGCCCACGGATTCGTCAAAGGCATCTGCCTTCAGATCGGCATGGACACGGCCAAGCTGGCAAAGGGGGTTGAGTACGTCCGTTCGATCAGCCCCGGCATTCATCTCTACGGCTCCGTTCCGGTTCCGAGCGAAGGGACGCTCAACCGCCTAAAGCTCGTGGCGCTCTACGGCGTCTTCCTTCCGAATTCCTACCTCCTGAGCGTCGCATCGGCAAAAGAGATGACGTCGGAGCTCATGCGCGCATTCAAGTCGCACCGCATTGAACCCATCGTCTTTTCGCCGCACATACGCGATTTGAGCGAGGCGATGCCGCTGTTCCGATAAGGGATTGTTAACGAGTTGGCGGGCTTGCGAGTTGGCGCGTTAACGCGCCGGATTCGTTTCTCTATTGCGATCCGTGATTAAATATGCAGAAGTCGCTTCTTATGATGCCAGGTTCTGATTCTTCCTCCTTGCCGCCGGAATTTCAAGCGATTGCAAATGAGGCAATCATTTATGTTAAAGAGCATAGGAAAGAAATAATCAGGCGATTTGCAGGAGAGGATTTTCCTACCTCGAAGAATCCGATATCTATTTTCATGGCTGGTTCACCCGGTGCCGGAAAAACGGAATATTCAAAAATATTGCTCAACATCCTTCAGGAAGATTGGGGGGTGAGTAAAACGGTAAGAATTGATGCGGATGAAATAAGAAGCACTCTTCCTCATTACGCGGGATCCAATGCTTACCTTTTTCAGGCGGCCGCCTCCATTGGCGTTGATAAAATACACGATTATGTCTTAAAGAAACGAAAGAACTTTATTTTAGACGGAACCTTCTCCAATAAAGAAATCGCACGTTCGAATATCTCTCGTTCACTATGCAGAGATCGCAGGATAATCATCGTGTATATCTATCAGGATCCTATTATTGCATGGAAATTCACCAAGATGAGAGAAGCGAAGGAAGGCAGAAGAATACCCCGCGATTCTTTCATCGACCAGTTTTTTTCGGCTGGAGAGGTGGTCCAATCCATGAAGGGCGAGTTTGGGGAGAAGATCGCCATCTGGCTGGTTGAAAAGAATCTTGAAACAAAAAAGGAGAATATTCGAATAAATATCGACAGAATTGACAGCCACTTATCCAATGCGTATTCTAGATCTCAGTTGGAGTCCATCTTATCCCTCTAAATATTGAAGTATATGGTTAAGAAAATAGTCTCGATTCTTTTACGTGGGGGGAAGGAAGAAACGGATGCCCTGTATCGGTTTGTTGATAATGTTGAGTCCAGGTCAAAAAAGAAAGTCCTTAAACAGGCAGCTAGACTCGCGGACGAAGAGCAAAGAAAATTGTATTATCAAGAAAGTTGATTCTATAACAAAACACCCGACATGCTGTCGGGTGTTTTGTTATTCAGTTATTACTGCGTAACGGCTATCGTCACTCCCTTCGTCCAGACTTCCTGGCCCTTGGAATCCCGTACCTTCGCATTCACGTAGATGCTGGTACCCGGAGTATAATCCCTTCCTTTGATCGTGCCCCAGCATTCCTTGTTGCCGGTTCCCGGAAAGTAGGTACAGGCGTATTCAGGCTCGCCTTGTACGTAGATGATGATCTTTCGAAGACCCGTTTCCGCCCATGCACCCGCATGGTAGGTAATCGTACGGTCCGTGCTCAAGGTTTTGACATGATCATCCGTCCAGTCCCACACGTTCACGACGTAGGGCTGGTTGACGGGATTATCAACCGGCGTTTCCGTCGCTTCCGGCGTTTCACCGGTCGTCGGACCGCCTGTGCCGGATGCGATCGTAATCGTCTTTCCAACGGTCCAGGATTCCTGATTCTTATTATCGATAACGAGCGCGTTCACGAACACCGTGCTTCCGGCAACGCGTCCCTGGGTGTTGATCGCCGTCCAGCACTCCTTGTTTCCCGTTCCCGGGAAGTAGTTACAGGTATACGTCGCAACGCCGTCCACATGCATGATGATGCGCTTTAATCCTTTTTCCGCCCACGCACCGGCGTGGTACTTCACGTTTTCATTCGTCGCGATGGACGTGACGTCATCATCCGTCCAGTCCCAGACGTTCAGGGCGTACGTTGCGTCGGACGTCGTTGCGTCGGGCGCCGGGTTGGGGTCGGACGGAGCCGCCGCGCCTTGCGTAACGGCTATCGTCACTCCCTTCGTCCACACTTCCTGGCCTTTATTGTCGCGTACGAGCGCGTTCACGAACACCGTGCTTCCGGCTGTGCGTCCGCGTCCGTCAATCTCCGTCCAGCATTCCTTATTTCCGGTGCCGGGCCAGTACGTACACGAATAGCCTTCCACACCGTCCACGTACATGGTGATGCGCTTCAACCCTTTTTCCGCCCATGCACCCGCATGGTAGGCGAGCGTACTGTCCGTGCTCAAGGTTTTGACATAATCATCCGTCCAGTCCCACACGTTCACGACGTAGGGCTGGTTGACGGGATTATCAACCGGCGTTTCCGTCGCTTCCGGCGTTTCACCGGTCGTCGGACCGCCTGTGCCGGATGCGATCGTAATCGTCTTTCCAACGGTCCAGGATTCCTGATTCTTATTATCGATAACGAGCGCGTTCACGAACACCGTGCTTCCGGCAACGCGTCCCTGGGTGTTGATCGCCGTCCAGCACTCCTTGTTTCCCGTTCCCGGGAAGTAGTTACAGGTATACGTCGCAACGCCGTCCACATGCATGATGATGCGCTTTAATCCTTTTTCCGCCCACGCACCGGCGTGGTACTTCACGTTTTCATTCGTCGCGATGGACGTGACGTCATCATCCGTCCAGTCCCAGACGTTCAGGGCGTACGTTGCGTCGGACGTCGTTGCGTCGGGCGCCGGGTTGGGGTCGTCGCTTTGCGTCGGATCTTCATCGATCGGAGACGCTTCATTCGCCGTGCGATGGATCGTGTATCCCGTGGTCCAGGTGTAGCTTTCCGTCGCATCCGTAATCTTCGCATTTACAAAAATATCCGTATTCTCATCGAAATCATTCGCGAGAATCGAAGCGGTGCATTCGGCGTTTTCGTTCGTAACGCCGTACGTGCACGTTTGCGCCAGGGCGCCGTTTACGTGAATTTCCACGAGGGAGATTCCGTCAGCGTCCCACGCGCCAACGTGGTAATCCGAGGACTCATCCGTTCCGATGCTCGAACCGTTCGGGCCCAGCCATTCCCAGGATGAAATGCCGTTTCCGTCGTCGAACGCGTCGTGGCCCGATTCGTCATTAAAAATGATGGCGGCCTGTGCCACGCTCGGTACCCAAAGGGTAATGGAAACGATAACTGCGACAGTGTGTAATAGGATGTTTTTCATAATTCTCTCCTCAGAATTAATGAGGGAATATATCACAAAACAGCGATTTTGTCAAGTCTACTTGGTTAGGTTGTAGGTGGTAGGTTGTAGGCTGTAGGGCTCTATTGAGCAAAAAAAGGGGACTTCGGTTGGCCTTTTAAGAGGTTATTTGAGCGTAGAGCATGCATCTACGATCATGGATCGCTCAACCGGATGCGCAAATGCGTTTTCCGGTGCGTAGATATCTCCGATGTCCGAAAGCAGGACGAAGCGTATTCGGCCTTCCACGTTCTTCTTATCTTTCGCCATAACGCCAACCAGATCATCCGCACTCAATGCTTCAGGGAGCGCATCCGGCAGTCCGAGGGCGCGGAGGAGTCTCGCCGTACGTTCCGTGAGAGGTTCGGGCGTTACCTTCATCATGGCGCCCAGGCTCAGGGCGCCCAGCATGCCCAAGGCCACGGCTTCGCCGTGCAGAATGCGAAAATCGCTGGCCGTTTCAATGGCGTGTCCGATGGTATGGCCGAAGTTCAGCACGAAGCGCAGTCCGGAGCGTTCGTACGGGTCGCGCTCCACGATTGTTCCCTTGATGAATGCGTTTCGTTGTGCGAGCGCGAGGAGTGCCTTTGGCTCACGGCACTTGATCGCTTCTACGTTCTCTTGAATCCAGTCGAGGTAGCTTGCATCCGCGATCAAGGCATGTTTCAGGCTTTCGGCGAGCCCGGCAACGTAGTGCCGTTCGTCCAGCGTCTTCAGCGTATCAACATCAACGAGGATTGCGCATGGATTCCAAAACGTGCCGATCGCGTTTTTGCTCCCGTCAGAATTCACGCCGGTCTTGCCGCCGATGGCCGAGTCGGCCTGGGCCACGGTCGTGGTCGGAATCTGCAAAACAGGCACGCCGCGCTTAAAAACGGACGCCGCAAATCCCGCGATATCGCCGACCGTTCCGCCGCCGAGCGCCAGGATGATCGTATCCCTCCCGAATCCCTTTTCATCCAAGGCGTTCAATATCTTCGCGACCGTTTCGATATGCTTGGACGATTCGCCGGGCGGATCGATGATAAACATCGAAGCGGGATCGACGTTCATCCGCGCCGCATGTCCGTGCTTCAGGAGGTTCGCGTCCGTTATCAGGAATGGGTGGTATGAAGCGAATGCTTTCGGGATCGCCTCGCTGATTTGCGGCAAAATTCCCGAACCGATGAAAAGGGGATACGTCGGCACTATTGATCCGGGCGCGGATAGCTCCATGGTTTGCATCATGAGGAGAGTGTGGAGGAAAAATTCGAAATACGCAATGACTCCGCATATCCTCTTGACGCTCGTCTTCCATCCCGCTCAACCATCCGCTAGGCTGTAGGCATATGCCAGCCGTACCACGCTACGAAATCGTCCCCATGGAGGAGGGGAAGGTATGTATCAAAGCCCGCGGAAAGACGCGAGCGGGATTGTTTACATCTGCGATGATGGGGTTGTTTCAGGCCATGGGTCCAAGGCATCACGAGGGAGATGTACCGAAGAACGAGCGGTCTTTCTCCATTGATGCGGAAACACCCGAATCCCTTTTGGTCGGATTGTTGAATGAAGCGATTGCCGTTTCCACAGCGCACGGGGAAGTGTGCGAAGAGCTCAAGCTCGATCTCATCACGGATACGAAGGTTGAAGGATCATTCGTAGGATGTTCGGTCGCGCATTTCAGCCAGCCCGTTGTGGCGGCCACGGATCACAATCTCGAAGTGCGAAAAAACGAAGAGACGGGGGATTGGGAAGCGGACATCTGTTTTGAGGTGTAATGCTTGATGAAAAAAGTGAGAGCCGCTCCGAGGGGGAGCGGCTCTTTACGTTGCGTGAGGGTGCTAACCACGCGCTTCAGTCCGTATCCGGACCAAGGCGAATGACCACTACGTCCCTGTTCTTTTTGAACTTCCGGTTCCGTTCTTCCGCCTTTCGACGCTCGCGAGCGTCTTCGGCGGACCAGCGCGGGAAAAGGAACGGAATCCGGAGGAGTTGCGCGAATGATACCGGGAGGCAGAGGCTCCAGAGCACGGCCGAGGCATAGCACTCCCGGGAACAGAACGGCTTCTTGGCCATCTCGCCAATGATCTGTTGCGGGTCGAGGAGCTTATCGCTCCTTCGTAGGTGCGAGTAGAGATACATCCATCGCAGCGGACGTGCCGTGTGCCAGTGGATGAAACGCTTGTAGTAGGCAAGCTCTCCGCAGACGAGGCACGTTTCGGTTTCGCTTTCGGATACCGGATCATTCATTTCCGGGATTGCCAGATGGTACTTGTTTTCGCAGATCTCGATCGCATCCGGCAGGCGGACCAGGTCGAACGGCCAGGTGCCGCGCGGTTCCTCATAGAGCAAGAGATCGAGGTTTTCTTCCATCCGCCGGCGGAGTTCCCTGCCGATGCGGTCTCCCGGATCGCAATCAGGGCAGTGCAGCGGATGGCGCGGATCGTCGTAGCTCCTCGGGTGCGGAGCGTCATTTTTTTGCGGTTGAGCGGTCATGGAAACCCTCATGTGAAAGGCCTGTGACCGTTATATCCGCCGGTGAATGAATTGTCAAAAAAAGACGGATGATATCCGTCCTCTCCTGTGGGGTTCGCAGGTTATTCCCGATCTTTTGAATACAGCGCGGCGATCGTGACGCCGCCTATTTGATTCGGCGCATGCGAATCACGGAACGCGGCCACGAGTTCGTGCTTGCCCAGAAAATCTTGGATCATGGCGCGCAGTTTTCCGGTTCCCCGGCCGTGGATGATTTTTACGGATTCGGACCCTTCGAGGAATTCATGGTTGATGAATCGGTCGAGCGCGAGCACGGCTTCCTGCGTGGTGAATTCGTGAAGGTCTACCGTGGGCGCACCGCCAATCTCGGCCGCGAACATGGCGGTTTCATACGGATTGGTTTCTTCCCGCGGTTCCGCGGTTCCCATCTCCTTGAAGCTCATGCGTGGATGGTAGGATATTATACTGTAAGTGGCTAGTGGCGCGTGGTAAGCTTTCAACACCAGCCGCCGATATGATGAAAAAACGTTACCTGTCAAGCATTGCGCTCTTCCTCATCGCTTTCGTGATCGCCGCGTACCAGAGCGCGGTCGCGCGGCCGGCGGAGGATACGGGATCAGCGTCGCCGGATGTTGAGACTTCCGAAGAATCGGAGCAATGGAGCGATGAAACAATGGAACCATCGGATGATGAGTCGGATTATTTTATATCCGAAGATGAGCGGGGAGAGACGAATGCCGTTGTAACGCATGTGGTGGACGGAGATACGCTGGACGCATTGTTCGACGACGGTCTGGAAGCGCGCATCCGATTCCTCGGCGTTAACACACCGGAGACCGTTGACCCGCGCAAGGAAGTGGAGTGCTTCGGAAGCCAGGCATCGAATTTTTCAAAAGAGATGCTCTCGGGTGCGCGCGTGCTGCTCCAATCCGATCCGCAGGCGGATGA
>CAYMPS010000027.1:0-14040 GCA_964392485.1 uncultured Gammaproteobacteria bacterium
GCAATGCGAAATGCGTAATTTACATGTCCACCTTCCCATCCCTCCCATCCTTCAGCACCCGCGCATACCAGAACAGCTCCTCAAACATCTTGGTACAGCGTTCGTCGTAGCTCGCGTCTTTAATCGATCCGTCGTCGTTAAAGAGTTCGCGGCAGTTTGCGAAGTATACGGCCTCGCTTACGGGAACGAGCTTGAGCGTAATCGCGACTTGCCGAAGCTGTTCCACCGCGCGTGCGCCGCCGAGAACGCCGGAGCTCACGCCGCAGATTGCCACGGGCTTTTTCGCGTATTCATCAAAGAGCGCGTCCAGCATTTCCTTTAACGGCCCGGGATACCCGTGGTTGTATTCCGGCGTCACGATCACCAATCCGTCCGCTTTCGTCATGATGTCCGCCCACGGCTGAACGTGTTCGGCTTCGAACGTCTTCTTCTCATGATAGTCCTCCGGATCAATGAGTTCGCTCAGAACTCCGCGCATCACAAGAAGCTCGTGCACGTACTTTGCCGCAAGGTCACTCGACGCACCGTCGCGCGCCGTTCCAAGAAGAACGGGAATGGAGAGGGGAGGCATGGGAGGAGTATAGCAAGTTAAAAAATGAAAAAGAACCGACGGAGCCGGTTCTTTTCATGTAGTCGGGAGGTTTTAGGTTTTTGCCTTCGGATTCGTATGATGCTGAAGGAGCGCGCGGACCGCGATCAAAATGTCGTCGGAAATGTAAATTGAGACATTTGGGTCTCCATCATGACCGGTGCCCGGGCAGGGAATGTTTAGAAAACGACCCCAGCGGATGAAACAGCCTTGATAGGCGGCGTCCCCTCCATATCGCTCGATCAGCCACCCGTCTCGCATGTTATCTTTTGGCGCTACGAGGTCGAATGCGGACGCGAACGCCGCATCGTTTATTACGACCGTGCCTTCGGTGCGTTCACTGCGCGAGTAACGTACTTGCCACGAAACGGACCATCCCCTGTAGTCGTCGCGTTTGTATCTTTTGATATGTACGTGCGCCGCGCTTGCGTCGAGGACGAGTTCGTCGTTTTCACTCGCCGAAACGCTGAATTTTATTCCATGGTGATGGAACCAAATCGGATTACCCCAAATCGGTTTCAACTCGGGAGCTTTTACTGCCACTGTTGCGATCATCGTCAACCTCCTTGTTCAAGGTGCGAGGCGAGTATACTTTATTGATTTAAGCTCAATCTGTCAAAACAAAAGCCCGCCAGCGGTCTTAACGACATGGCGGGCAAAAAGTCTGATTGATTCGGAAGTGGGAGGTTTGTCGCTTAAAAAAATCGCACCTTTCGGAATATTAAAATTTTTAAGGCTTTGTAATTTTATTAAGAATAATTTTATTATCGGATCAGGTTAACTAAAATCCCGCATTGTTGCGGGGATTATTTACGTGGTGGGCGAGGACAGGCTCCACGCCGCAAGCTCCGCTACGCTCCGCATGCAGGCGGCTGCGCCGAGACTGCACCGAGTCCCGCGTAGCGGGACGAAGCGGCACAGAACTTACGACGTTTCATTTCTACCCAAATGGTGCCGTGGGAGATCTGAAAAGCATTTGGTGGGCGAGGAGAGACTCGAACTCTCACAATCTTGCGATCGCTGGAACCTGAATCCAGTGCGTCTACCAATTCCGCCACTCGCCCGTCGTTCTATTGTGCGCGTTACAGTACAGCAAATCGTTCCGTTTTTCAACCCCCGAAGAAAGCGAAGTCGTGAAGTCGTACCGTTCTCTGCCCGATGCCCGATGCCCGTTGCCCGTTAGTTACCGCCACTTCCACTTCGTCTCCATGTACCAGTTCGGCAGATCGTAGAAGCGGTCGGACGGGGTGCCGATCTGCTGGCGTTCGGCAACGCCCTTGATCTTCTTCGAATACACGTACCCGTAGGCCGGACGTGTGAGGAATACGGCGGGCTGGCGCGCGAGGATCGCATCCGTCACTTTTTTGCGCGCAATCTTCAATGCCTCGGTCGTGGTCGCGCTTCGGATTTCCTTGATCGCCGTATCCACGTTTCGATCTTTGAGGTTCGAGAAGTTGAGTCCGCCGGTCGCCTCGCCGCTCCACCAGATGGGGAACAGATCCTGCGATGAATTCAGGAGCACGTTCCAGAGGAGGATTTGCGCGTCATGCTCTTGGGTACTGCGCCGAAGGAGGGTATCCGGATTCTTTACGTCAATCGCCACCTTCGCGCCGAGCAATGACCAGCGCCGCTTAAGCACCTCGGCAACGCTCAGGAGGTCCGGCACGTCCGCCACGGTGATGGTGAGGGAGAGCTCGTCCGCTTCGTTCGTGGTCGTTGAAGACCCTTTCTTCGTCCGCCGTTCGCCTTCCGCCGGAATCTTCCATCCGGCTTCGTCCAGAAGTTTGCGCGCCTCTTCCAGGTGTTCCTCGGTTGAGGAGGAGGCGTCCATCGTATCTTCAAAGGGATACGGACCGCTCACCGGGCGGGAAATGCCGGCCTGCACCTGGATGATGTCATTCCGATCAACGGCGAGCGAAAGCGCCTGGCGCACCTTCGTATCCTTCAGCACGTCATCCTCCAAATTCATGAAAGCGATCGTCTGCTGCGGGAGCTCAAGCGTACTCACGTTCAGCTGTTCGTTCTTCGTAATCTTTTCGAGATTCGAGCCGGATACGAACGCGAGGGCATCCACCTGCCCGCCGCGCAGCGCTTCCAGGGCGAGCGAACGATCCGGGTAGAATCGGAATTCGAGCTGTTCGATGAACGGCTTGATCCCGTGATACGCCTCGTTGCGATCAAG
The DNA here is from genome assembly GCA_964392485.1 of uncultured Gammaproteobacteria bacterium. Lineage (GTDB taxonomy): Bacteria > Patescibacteriota > Patescibacteriia > 2-12-FULL-60-25 > 2-12-FULL-60-25 > 2-12-FULL-60-25. Next base: position 2,772 of record CAYMPS010000027.1, read on the forward strand.
CGCGTAGCTCAAAATCGCGCCGTTCGAGCTCCTTCGGAACGAGCGCACTTTGAACGGACCCGCGCCGATCGGCCGGATGTTCGCATCCGCGATCACGGCGTTGCTCGCCTGCACTTCCTGCCATACGTGCACGGGAAGGATGCCGATCGTGAGCGCATCCAGAATGTACGTGTCCGGTTCGGTGAGCGAGATGACGATGGTGCGATCATCCGTTGCCTGGAACGTGGCATCGCGAAAGGTGTTGGTGTACGTGCTGCGCCATGCGGGGTCTTTGGCCGCGCGGAGCGTAAAGAGCACATCATCGCTCGTGAGCGGCGTTCCGTCATGGAAGATGATTTCGTCCCGGAGCGTGAGCGTAAGCTTTTTGCCGTCCTCGGACCACTCGAATCGTTCCGCGAGGTCCGGAACGACGGACGTTCCGTTCACGCGCCGGAAGAGTCCGGCATACACGAGCGCCGTCAAATCCGCATCCGGATCGTTCGTGGCCGCGTAGAGAGGATTGATGTATTTCGGCGTGCCCACGAGCGCTTCCACAACCTTCCCGCCGTTCGCGGGAACGCGGACGAGTCGTTCATTCGCGAGCGCCCATGCTCCAACGGCGATCGCGACGACGAGTGCGGCAAGGGCGCCGAGCAGGATGCGCTGTTCCTTGATGTTGAAGATGAGGCCCGCGTAGCGGAGCTGGCGCCAGCGCGGGACGCGCTTGGTTTCCGTTACATGCAAAACGAGCGCACGGTCGTGCGCATGGGTTGGAGTGAATTCCATGGATTGCTTGCCGCTCTCATGCCAAAAGAATATTTTTTGGAGGAGCGCGCGAAGCTTCGCGAGGAGCGTTCCCATTCGTTAGACGAGCAGGACGGTGAGGAATGCGTTTCCGAAGAAGAGGATCGCGATTCCGATCGTTGCGTAGTGGAGCATCTTTTCCACACCACGCTTCGTTCGAAAAACGTCGCCCCCGCCTCCGAATGCCGCACCCAAACCGGAACCGCGCTGCTGCAAGAGGATTGCGGCAACGAGGAGAACGGAGAGAACCATCTGGATAATCGGCAAAATGAGTTCCTGCATATGTATCTCAAGTAAACGGAGGGTAGCGCGGAACGCGGAAGGCGTCAATGGCAACGGGGCGGCTGCCGGCTGCCGGCTGGCGGCGGGAAATTCGTAAAAAAGTCATCAATATAATGTATATGATCTACATTAGAAAGCCGGTTGCCGCCATCCGCCGCTATGCCCAAACGTTAAAAATCCGAGCATGGTATCATAGGGGCGTGGACGATCAAGTAAACTCAGCGTTTATCGTGCGCAGAAAAAAACGAACGCGCCGCCTCATCATCGTCGGGACTTTTATTTTTATCCTGATGGCTGTTCCACTGGGCTGGTTCGGCGTAATGACGTACGGGTACTACAAGATGATCGCGAGCGGAGAGATGACGACGCTGGAAGATCTGCGCCTCAAATCTTCGATCGCCAAAATCGCGACGAATGCGAACGTTACCGAAGAGGACCTCCGTCGGCTGAAGCCGAACGGCCTGGCCCCGGAGCTCGGGAGCCGTACGGCGCGGATCGAGATCATCGAGTTCATGGACTACCAGTGTCCCTTTTGCGAACAGAACGCTTCGGTCGTCCGCCGCGTCATGTATGAGATGGGAGACAGGGTGCATTTCATGATCCGCGACTATCCGGTGATCGATCCGATGGGGAGGAGCAGGAGCGTGGCGCTCGCCGCGAACTGCGTCCTCGAACAGGGGCAGGAAGAGTACTGGCGATTCCATGATCTGTTTTTTACGGATATCTCGAAGGCGTCGACGGATGAGCTGCGCGCGTTCGCATCACAGGCCGGTGCGGATATTTCGGAATACGATACGTGCGTGGAAGAACGCCGGTACGACCTGAAGATCGACAACGACATCGAAGTGGGCAAGCAGGCCGGCGTTGAGGGCACGCCCACGTTCTTCGTGTACGGCGCGAAGTACCAGGGGTATTTGGATGACAAGGTCTTGAGCCAGATCATTAACTACTACCTGGAGGCGCTGCCGCAATAGAGGAGATTATATGGAGCGAGGGAAAACAATAAGGAACACGGGCGGCTTCTTTGAAATGTTTGAGGCAAAATTCCAAATTCCAAATTCTCCGCCAAAGGCGGATGCGCCTTTGGAGCACAAATTCCAAATTCTTTTTTCCGTATTCGCGCGATACATGATCATCGCGGCGTTCTTCGCACTGCTCATTCCGTCCGTCGCCTCTGCGGCGGATGTGACCCGCGTGAACGATATCCGTGCGGCCACGGCGTTCGCAACGAGCAAGGGCTGGTGCACAACATCGGATGCGGGATCGAAAGCGGATTGCAAGCGGCAGAAAACCATCTGCGACGATGGGAAGTGGGCGGATTGGATTTCCGGGAGTGTGGAATTTCGGAACGGCGCGGCATTTGCTAGGGAATTTACGCCGCCGCAGGTCGGGTATGGGACCATGGCTCTCATGCCACAGCAGCCGATCAAAGCATCAATCTCGGACGAGGTTATTACGTACTTGAACAAAGATCCGCGGAACCGTTCGCGGATCGTTCCGATCACCGAGGCGTCGTGCTTCTGCGCATGCGGCGCGAACGATGCGGACATTCGCTGCAAAGGGAAGAGCGCGGGCGCTCCCATTCCGGTCCGTCCGTCCGAGCTGTTTACCCGGGAAGAGTGCATGGGCGCGTGCGCGCAATCCGATCGGCAGATCGCGGACAAGTGCGCGGGATCGCTCGCACTCATTGAGTCGATCGACGTCGGTTCTCCGCAGGGGCAGATCGCGGCGCGATCCGCGGAAACGGCCTCGAACATCAACGCGCTCTGCTTTACGACGGACGAGTGCTCTAAGCAGGACGGCATCTGGGAAGCATGGGATCAGTGCAAGGACGGCAAAGGGCGATGCTACGCAAAGGAGCCGATCATTACGCTCAATACGCCCATCGGAGGCGTGACCAAGGTTCAGGGATTGAACACGTACGTCGTTGCGATATTCCGGTACATGATTTCCATCGTGGCCATCGTCACGACGATCATGTTCATCTACGGAGCGTTCATGTACATGCTGAAGTCGGCCATTGAGAGCATCAAGAAGGGCAAAGAGATTATGGTCGACGCCATCGTGGGCCTCCTCCTGGTGCTCGGAGCCACGACGATCCTCCGCACGCTCAACCCGAATCTTCTGACGCTCAACCCGCTCAAGGTTTACATGGTGAACACGGTGCAGTTCATCGAAGCCGCGTACTGCAGCGAGTTGGATGACGGCCTGAAGCTCGCGGATGCCGGCGAACAGCCGTCCCTCAAATCATACGACGAGCTCGCGAGCGCGGAGGGATCGTTCTCCGTGAGTCCGAATCGGGCCGCGTGCGGCCACTCGTTTTTCGTGGAAGGGAGCATCGGCCAGCCGTGCGAAGGAGACTATTGCGCGGACGCCAATGAGGCGTGCATCTCCTGCGCGGACGCGACGTTCAGCGAATGCCAGGGCGTGCCCGGAGCGCGCAAGGTTTGCGCCAAGCTCAAGTTCGGCGGCACGATCAATTACGCGGACGGCCGATTCCCGGAGGAGGTCTACCTCATCATGGTGTGCGGGTGGGCGCAGGGATCCACGGTGGAAATAACGGAGAGCAATATCGATGATCTCTATGAAGTGGACCTCGCGAGCGTCGCGCACATCGTGGGCACGGCCAAGACGGAGAAAGATATAGCCGGGCAGGCCGTGTACCAGTTTGATTTGAGCCAATCGGCTCTCGCCGCGGCCGCGAGCGAGTGTTCGGCATCGGATCCCCAAAACGGGTTCAGAGGCGCTGTCCTCGGCGTGCAGTACAACGACGATACGGAGATCGGAAGCCGTGTTTTTGAGGCGCTGGTATCATTCGAATCCGCGCACATCCAAGACGATATGGCCATCATCTCCAAACAGAACTGCGGGGGAGGATCGGGAGCGTTCAGCGGGTACGCTTCCGGGTACGCGTCCGACAAGACGGATTTGGCGCGAGCCATCCAGTGCGGATTCAGCAAGAATCGTTTGATGAACGCGTCGCTCGAATACTGGTCCCTGGATGATCTGAGCAAAGCCGCTCGCGGAGAAGGGCCGATCACGTGCAACTTTAACCTCTCTTCAAATAACGCGCCTTCGAATCCGGGAGAGTTGTCCGGAGGGACGTTCTGCAAGGATGATCCGAACGGCGTTTGGAGGATTAAGTAGGCAGAGGGACGCGTGGGCGCGTTGATCCGCAGGCATTCCGCCTGCGTTTTTTCATTCGATGGCGGTCGGGAGGAAGTGCGTACGCACCGACGCATCTCGTTGCTCGCGCACCCCTTGCTCTTGCCAACAATTTCAATACGTGGTAGCCTCGCGATCATTGCATCTCGCCAAAAATTAAGAGGCGGGACGGAAAATTCTCGAGTTCCATGTCAGCATCAAACTCCATCCAGATCCGCGGCGCGCGCGTTCACAACCTAAAGAACGTGAGCCTCAACCTTCCCAAGAACAAGCTCATCGTCGTTACCGGACTTTCGGGTTCCGGCAAGTCGTCCATCGCATTCGACACGGTCCATGCCGAAGGACAGCGCCGCTACATGGAGAGCCTGTCGAGCTATGCCAGACAGTTTTTGGAATTGCAGGATAAACCGGACGTGGATGAGATCACCGGGCTCTCGCCCACGGTGGCCATTGATCAGAAATCGAGTTCGCACAATCCCCGCTCCACGGTCGGAACGGTTACGGAGATCTACGACTTTCTCCGTCTGCTGTTCGCGCGCGCCGGACGCGCGCACTGCCCCAAGTGCGGAAAGAGCGTGAGCGAGCAATCGCCCAGGGAGATCGCGGAGAAGATCCTCGCGCAATCCGAAAAATCCGACATCATCCTTTTGGCGCCCATGGTGCGGGAACAGAAGGGCGAGCACAAAGTCGTGCTTCAGGCCGCCATGAATGCCGGGTACCACGAAGTCCGCTACGACGGGACGCTCGTGGACATTGATGAGCTCCTGCACGTAAGAGCGGATAAGAAGATCGAACATACGATCGAAGTCGTCATCGCGAAGATCGAAAAGAAGACGAACATGGTGCTCGAATCTCTCTTTGAGCTCGTGAAGCAGGGCCTGGATCTCGGGAACGGGCTCCTCACCGTGCTGGATGAGGATACGCTCGACGAGACGCTGTATTCGCAGGCGCTCTTTTGCGCGGACTGCAACGTTTCCATTCCCGTGCTTGAGCCGAGGCTCTTTTCATTCAACTCTCCGCACGGGGCATGTTCCGCCTGCACCGGTCTCGGTACCAAGCTCGTGCTCGAGCCCGACCTCGTGATTCCGAATAAGCGGCTCACGATCGCCCAAGGCGCCATCAAGCCGTGGACGCGTATCGCCGGGAACCAGACGTCGCACCTCAAGCTCCTGGAAGCCGTCGGGAAGAAGCACGGATTCTCCATCCATGAGGAGGTGAAAAATTTTAACAGGAAGCTCGTGCAGATCGTCCTTGAAGGAACCGGGGAAGAGCTCTACGACGTTGACGGCAAGGAGCTCGCGTTCAGCGGCATCCTGACGATGCTCGAAGATAAGTATCGGCAGACGGATTCCGAATACGTCCAGAAGGAAATCGAATCCTACATGCGCGTCATGACCTGTCCGGTGTGCCAAGGAAAGCGCCTGCGCGAAGAAGCGCTCACCGTTAAAGTCGCAGACAAGACGCTGGCGGATCTCGTCATGATTCCGCTCGATGATCTGTTCACATGGTTCGATGATCTGGGCGTGGGTCCCAGGAGAATGAGGTCTTCAAAGATCATGCGCGTAAAGGAAGAGAAGAAGTCCGATCCGAAAGGCTTTACCGAGCGGGAGCGCCTCATCGTTGATCAGCTGAGCGTCGAGATCAAGCGACGCCTCGTGAACCTCATAGACGTGGGATTGAACTACCTTACGCTGGATCGAAGCGCCATGTCCCTTTCCGGCGGCGAGGCGCAGCGCGTCCGGCTGGCCGCGCAGCTCGGGAGCGAGCTCTCGGGCGTCATTTACATCCTCGATGAACCGTCCATCGGACTTCATCAGCGCGACAATGATAAGCTCATTCAGACGATGATGCGGCTGCGCGATCTCGGAAACACGATCATCGTCGTGGAACACGACCAGGCCGTGATGGAAGCGGCGGATTACGTCGTCGACGTGGGGCCGGGCGCCGGAGAGTACGGCGGGGAGATCGTCGCCAAGGGAACGCTCGCCGAGATCAAACGGAACAAAGAGTCGCTGACGGGCGCATACCTCCTCGGCAAACGAAAACTCGAAATACCCAAGAAGCGGCGCAAGGGGAACGGCAAGTCGCTCGCGGTGAAGGGCGCATCCGCGTACAACCTGCGCAACGTGGACTTCAAGCTTCCGCTCGGGCTCTTCGTGTGCGTCACGGGCGTTTCCGGGTCCGGCAAGTCCACGCTCATTCTGGACATCCTCGCGCGGGCGCTCTCCCACCACTTCTATAATTCCAAAGACATTCCCGGGGAGCATAAGAAGATCGACGGTATGACGCATCTGGATAAGGTCGTCAGCGTTGACCAGTCTCCGATCGGCCGCACCCCGCGTTCGAACCCGGCCACGTACACGGGCGTGTTCACTGTGATCCGCGATCTGTTCGCGGAAATTCCGGAAGCGAAGATGCGCGGGTTTGACGCCGGAAAATTCTCCTTCAACGTGAAGGGCGGCGGACGCTGTGAGGCGTGCGGCGGCGACGGGTACATCAAAATTGAAATGCAGTTCCTCCCGGACGTGTACGTCGAGTGCACGGAGTGCCATGGGCGCCGCTATAACGAGGAGGCGCTCGAAATCCACTGGCGCGGCAAGAATATCTCGGACGTGCTCGAGATGACGGTCGAAGAGGCGCGGCGCTTCTTTGTGGATCAGCCGCTCATCTACGAGAAGCTCACGGTCCTCCACGACGTCGGTCTCGGATACGTGAAGCTCGGCCAGCCCGCGACCACGCTCTCCGGCGGTGAAGCCCAGCGCGTGAAGCTCGCCACGGAACTCTCACGGCGCGCTACGGGACGCACGCTCTACATTTTGGATGAACCGACGACCGGTCTGCACTTCGAAGACATCAAGCGCCTCCTGGGCGTGCTGAACGCGCTCGTGGACAAGGGGAACACGGTCCTCGTGATCGAACATAACCTGGACGTCATCAAATCCGCGGACTGGGTGGTTGATATGGGACCGGAGGGCGGCATCCGCGGCGGCGAGATTTTGTCCGAAGGAACGCCGGAGCAGCTCGCGAAGGTCAAGAAGTCGCTGACCGGGGAGTATTTGAAGAAGGTCCTTTAAATAATATCGAATATCGAATTCCGAAGATCGAAACACTCTTCCCGTCGTGGACGGCATGAAGAGTGTTTTGTTTTTTCTTTCAACTTTAAAACCCATCCGTTACACTACCGACCATATGAAATACCGTCTCACGATCGTCGCCGCAGCGCTTACAATCTTCATCGCTCCTTCGGTGCAGGCGCTGTCCATCGATTACAACCGTTCCTGGGTCAGTACGGATCAAGCCGAGCTTACGGCCGACGGCATCGACAATGCGGAGATCGAGGTGAAGATCGCGGACAGCTTCGGCGTGGGCATCGAAGGTATCACCGTGACGCTCACATCATCCCGCGGGTCGCAGGATGAGATCACGGTCGAAGACAGCGTGACGAACCTGTTCGGCAAAGCGCAGTTTCGCGTGAGATCGCTGTGGAAAGGGACGTCCATCTATACGGCCAAGGTTGATGACATGGTGGTGCCGGATACGGCGCAGATTACGTTTACGGGCGGGCTCTCCATCCATCTCGAAGCCGGAGACCTCATCAAAATTCCGGATGACGGCAGTGAATTTACGCAGAGCGATTCGGCGGTGTACTACTACGCGAAGGACGGCAGGCGCTACGTGTTCCCAAACGAGCGATCCTATTTTTCCTGGTATGCGGATTTCACGAACGTGAAAGTCATTCCGCTCGATCAGATGTCCTTCATCCCGATCGGCGGGAACGTCACGTACAAGCCGGGATCGCGCCTCGTCAAGTTCCAGACGGATGTCAAAACGTACGCCGTGGCCCGCGGGGGCGTGCTTCGATGGGTTCAGACGGAAGAAGCGGCACGCACCTTCTACGGGTCAGACTGGAATAAACAGGTCGATGATGTATCAGAAGCCTTCTACACCAATTACACGTTCGGCGAACCGCTCGCCGCCTCCGATATCTACGTGCGTTCCATGCAGGCGGATTTGTCGCAGACCATCGACGCGGACAAGGGGATCGAATAGGCGCGGAACAAATAAGAAATCCGCAGAAGCATTTGTAGGGGAACGCCTGCGGCGTGCCCCGGGAAGAGGAAATGCTTCATATTGAAAACCCCGTCCTTGATCAAGGACGGGGTTCGTCGTTCGAGAGGCGAGGGGAGATCAGTGATTGAGCAGTCGGTTCATGTCAATCGCGTACCAGATGAAGGCGATGAACAATCCGATGGAGATGACGTAGCCGCTCTCCATCTCCATCTGAAGTTGACTGGCCAGGCTCATGCCAACCAGGAAGCAGAAGCCCGCGACCGGCGGGATGCAGGCCCAGATGAGCGCGATGCGGAAGGGCCAGCCCGTGCGTTTCTCGGTCGTGCCGTCCAAGTTCCTCCGTTCGCGGCAACCCGTGTCGCAGAAGCCGAGGATGATGAAAGGTGTGTAGATAAGGGGCAGGATGATCCAGCTCCACTCAAAGGAGATGGCCTTCATGGAGACGGCGGCAAATGCGTAAAGCAGGCCGTAGAGGAAGATTGTGAACGGCAGGGCGATGATTGCCGCGCGCCGGATCATGTGATCCGCCTCGATCGGTCTTCGGTGGAGATCCAGCTCCGGATAGATGATCGGTTCTCTGTTGTCTGCGCGGGTCATGAGGTTCTCCTTTTTAGATCCAGATGGTTGAAAATGAAAACGCCCGCCGTGAGGATGGCTGCGCCGATGAACGCCGCGTCTTTATGGCAGCAGATGCCTTTTACGACCAGGAGCCGCGCAAAAAGACTGGCTGCGTTGGTCGAGAGCACGGCATAGAACACCCAGGTGCTAAACGGTGCTTCTCCTTCCAATACGTTGCTGTTTTCGTGTCGTTTCACGGTTCCCTCATTTTTGAAGTTGCTGAATTTAGCATGAAACAAAATGCGAGGATCGTCAAGAAAATAGTTGTTGTGATAACGAAAACGGCTCCTAGTCGGAGCCGTTTGAGTCTGTGTCGTAGGGTTCTCCGTTCCAGGGAGGACAATTCCAAGGTCTGTCCTTCCAGTTCCAAAAGAACACGAAAATTCCGACGGTGATAGCGGCGATTACGCACGTGAGCGCGATGAGATTGATGTTGCGCGTAATGTCAAAGATCATGAAGGCGAAGAATACAATAACCAGGGACATGATACAGGCGGCGATCGCCAGGAAGAGGCTGGCCAGGAAGAAGATGGAGCGCCAGAAGCTCGCGGGTTTGCGTTTTTGTATCTTAATGATCGTCATACCTCCGCCTTTCTCCGACGTCCTTGATGGAATTTCCAGACGCCCACGGTGATCATGAGGGCGCCGATGGCCTGACCCTCAAGGTTGCTGAATACGCCTTTTGCGACCAGTAATCGCATAATCATCAATACCGCGTAGACGGCGAGTACGGCGTTGATGATCAGGATGCCGAGCGGCGTTGTCTCTTTCGACTCGTTGACGGTTGGTGGTTGTTTCACGCTTCCCTCGTGTTGTAAGTTGCCGGGTTTAAGCATGAGGCAACTTGCGGGGATTGTCAAGGAAAAGCAATGGAGAGGCCTCTCGAAGATTCGAGAAGCCTCTCCTTTATATTTCAAAGCGAGGAGCGCCGGAGGGCCTTTGCACCTATGTCGCGGCGGAATTGCATCCCTTCAAAGCTGATGCAGTGTACGGCGTCATAGACGTGGGCGAGCGTCGCGGCGAGAGGTTCCTGTCCCCATGCCGTGACATCAAGCACGCGGCCGCCGCTTGTTGCTAATCCGCAATCGTTCTGCACGGTACCGGCGTGGAAGACGCGCACGCCGTGTGCTGTTGCATCTTCAATGCCGGAAAGGGGCATGCCGGTGATCATCTTTTCTTCCGGATATCCGGACGATGCAAGGACGATGGTTGCCGCCGTCGCATCCGTTTGGACGATCTCGCCATGGATGTCATTGAGTCTTCCGTTCACGACAGCTTCGAGCAGATCGATGAAGTCGTGTTTGATGAGGGGCAGGATGACACACGCCTCCGGATCGCCGAATCGCGCGTTGAATTCGAGAACCCTCGGTCCTTCATCCGTCATCTTGAGCCCGGCGTAGAGGCAGCCGGTGAACGGCCGTCCTTCGGCGGAGAGGCCGTCGAGCGTCGGACGGATGATGGTTTCCTCGATGGTTTTCAAGTGCTCTTGCGTGAGCCAGGGCACGGGGGCAATCGCGCCCATGCCGCCCGTATTCGGGCCCTCGTCGTTTTCTCGCAGCGGTTTATGGTCCTGTGACGAAGGAAGAAAAACGACATTTGTTCCATCCGTCAGGACGTGGATGCTCACCTCCTCTCCGGGAATGAACTCCTCAACGAGGGCAAGATCGCCCGCGCGTCCGAATTGCTTTTGGACAAAAATGCCCTCGACGGCTCTGTCCACCTCTTTGATTTCATGGCAGACGAAGACGCCTTTTCCTCTGGCCAAGCCGTCTGCCTTGATAACGCAAGGGAATCCGAAGTTCGTGACCGCAAACAGAAGTTCATTTGCGTCTTTGCAGAACATGAATTCTCCTGTCGGAACGGCGAATTTATGCATGAGGAATTTGGCGTATCCTTTTGAGGTTTCGATACGCGCCGCTTCGCGCGTCGGTCCGAAGATGGGGAGATCTCGCGCCTGAAACTCGTCGACGATACCCCATTCGAGCCAATCTTCTGGACCAACGATGGTGAAGGTTACCCCCGCTTCACGGACGAAGTTTATGACCCGATCAATGTCATGATTCTCTATTGAGATGTTTTGCGCGATGCCAGCCGTTCCGCCGTTTCCCGGCATGACAAAAATTTTTTCGACGTCATGTGATTGCGCGACGGCCCATGCGAGCGCGTGCTCGCGAGCGCCGTTACCGATGATGAGGATGCGTTTGCCCACAATGTACCTCGCTTTCCAATGTGCGTGCGTTAAGCTTTATGTATAAGGTGCGATTCGTCAAGAAATCAAAACCCCCGGCCTTATGCCGGGGGATTGGTTATTCTGCTGATTTTTCTTCCTTTTCTTCGCCGGCCTTGTCTT
>CAYMPS010000028.1:0-13989 GCA_964392485.1 uncultured Gammaproteobacteria bacterium
TTCCGAGAACCCATCCCCCTCGCCTTACCGTAAACCCATCCCCCTCGCCTTACCGAGAACCCATCCCCCGCGCCTTACCGTAAACCCATCCCCCTCGCCCCCTTCCCTTAACAGGGAAGGGGGATCTCTGCCATGAACTACATTTCCTAAAATCGTACGGAAACAGTTCTTAATTTTTCAGAACGTTGAAAAGAAATAACGTACCTAAAAGAGCTCCCCTCCCTGTTAAGGGAGGGGCCGGGGGTGGGTTTCAGAAAAAGGGAGGGTGGGTTCTCGATCAGACACCGGGGGTGGGTTTCCGTAAAAGGGAGGGGCCGGGGTACGGCGGTCGCGACCGCCGTACCGGGGGTGGGTTCTCGGAACTACTCCACCTTCAGCGAATCGAGGAACGTCGCGCACACGTCCCAAAGACGTTCGCGATCCGCGTCGAATCCGATTCGGCATTCCGCGAGGTAGTAGCTCCGTTCCCCGTCGATCTTGTCCGGGATAAACAGCTTGAGGATGGACGCCTTGAGCGTCGGGTGATCAACCAAAAGGAGGTAATCGTTTTCGCGCTGTTCCGCTTTGATGACTTCGTGAACGTCCAGTGTCTGCTGTTCCTCCCAATCCGTCATGGGTCCGCCGTTCTTAAAATAGGATACGCGGATGTGGTTGATGTCATCCTCCTCATTTTGGTGCCACAGCGATCCGGTACCCTGCCAGGACTCAGGGACATTGAAACGCATGGTCCGGTCCTCCTTTTCATACACGACCTCCTTAAGGTTATCCGAGAACGCATTCGCTTTACTGAACTCCTTCCACGCGTTATCCGGTTCCACGGCGCTCGCGCGCTCATCCTCCTGAAGCGTCACATCGCGATCCGGCGCCTTACCGCAACCAATCCCGAGGAGGAGCGGGATGATGAGAGCGATGATGAGATGTCGTGGCTTCATAGGTGAGGAAGATGAGAGATGAAAAAGGGGGAAGGATTTGGAATTTGGATCTATAGCTCAAGGCTTCAGGTTAAAATGAGATCATGAGTCAGAATACTATTCATATCGCAATATCTATTTTCGCAATATTCATATCGCAATATTCATTCCCCCATCTGCGAAAGCACGGTGATGAGCGATCGGAGGCCGACCATGAAACCGGTGAATGCAAAGGAAAGGATGACGAATGCGAATACGAACCTGTTTTGCAGAAAATCGGAAGAAAGAGCGGAGCCGGCCCACTTGACCCCATACGCCATTGCCACGCCGATGAGCGACGTAATGGCCATGGGCACGATAATGATGAGCGAGGCCACGGCCTTATTTTTAGGCACAGGAAGCTTCTTGATGGGGTGATCCGGCTTTTGCGGGGATTCGATCGGCATGGGAGGATTCTAGCATTATTAGGTTATCGTTTGTAGGCTGTAGGTTGTAGAGCCTCTATTTGAGGCTATAAATCCATAAAGGCCCTACAACCTGTCGCCCGCCCCCTTTAATTGACATATTGGCCGATTTCCCATACAATCCTGCTACTCTCTGCCAGCTTCGTCATCCATGCCAACGTAGCTTCCACCTTCGCCCCCGCCCTTCATAGAGAAACGGGCGTATGAGTCGGGATACGGTGGACAGGACGATGAATACGGATTCCTGCGTATATACCTTAAACACATTCTGAACCATTAACGCGCCAACGTAGCTCAGTTGGTTAGAGCAATAGTTTTGTAAACTATAGGTCGTCGGTTCGAATCCGACCGTTGGCTCCACACTGTTATAAGGGCGACACCCTTTCAACAACAGATGCAAAGGCGTTAGGAGGCTTACCCCCCTAAACCCCAATCCCTAAACCCTAATCCCTGACCGTATGTCCCAAGATAATCTCATCAAACTTGAATGCTCCGAGTGCCGAAAAATCAACTACCACTCGAAGAAGAACAAGAAGAAGCTGAAATCTCGTTTGGAACTACAAAAGTTCTGCAAAGTCTGCAAAGCGCGGAAGATGCATAAAGAGACGAAATAACAAAAATTCCCGCAAAGCGGGAATTTTTTATTGCGCATTGCGCATTGCGAATTATTCGAATCCGTGTCCGTAAAATAAAATGCGAAATGCGTCTGTCCGCCGAAGGCGGGAATGCGAAATATTCAAAAACCCCTCCGGTTGGGAGGGGTTTTTCGATTTTACGAAGGATGCTACCCCTCGATTCAGTAGCTCGATCCCGTTCCCCCGTCGTTAATCTCCTTATCCATGCGGTCAAGCCAGTTCTTGGCTTTGTCTTTGCCGCCAAGGCCGAAGGCGAGACCGCCGGCCAATGCGAGCATGGCGATGAGCCCCGTAAAGAAGATCTGCACGAGTTCCGCGGCCACGCGAAGCTGAACGAGCGACGCGCCGAGCGCGAACAGGACAATGGCCCACTTCGCGATGGAGCCGATCGGTCTTGCCGCTGAGTCGGAAAGCTTGCTCGCTTCCACGGCCTTCACAACGACCTCTTTCACGATGTTCCCGGCGACCACGCCAATGGTGAGGATGACGACTGCCGCAACAACGTTCGGAATGTAGAGCGCAACGGATTGCAGGAATACCGTGATCTGCGGAATGTTCAAGATATCCGCTACCGCGATGAGGGTCGCGAGGATCACGAACCACTTCACGATCCATGCGATGAGTTTGGCGATGGAGAAATCCACATTCACCTTCTTAAACTCATCCCGCACCTTGGTTTGGCCGAGGAGCTGATCAATCTTTGCCGCCTCGATAATCCTCTTCACGATTTTCGCGAGAAGGCCGGCTACGATGAGCCCGACGATGAGGACGACGAGCGCACCGAGAATTTCCGGGAGGTAGCTCACGAGCTTCTCCCATAGATTCAGGAGAGCGTCCTGCAGAACTCCCCACCAGCTTTGAACGTAATTCATAGGCTGAAATTTAGCTTGATTAAGAGAAAAAAATAAATAAAGGAACGATATGTGTATAACTAGGATGGCCTTAGAGCAAAACGGTGTCAAATGGAGGGAAATGACGAATCCCGAGAATGCAAATGAACGATTTGTGCGGATTATCATGCCGGAATACGTTCATGCATTGATCACATCCGATGCAATGTGAATGTTCATGCTTTTTTAGAAGGCGCGCCACCGGCGTGCCCCTACGGCGACCAAACCGTTTTGAAATAAACAACATCCACGTCGGCATGATGATCCATCAAAACGTGGGGGCACAATTTATTGCGCCCCCGGGAAAAATCGGACGTTTGCATAATGGATACGTTTCATCGTGCCAAGGACGTCCATGCCGCGTAGGGGCGCAATTCATTGCGCCCCCGGGAAAAATCGGACGTTTGCATAATGGATACGTTTCATCGTGCCAAGGACGTCCATGCCGCGTAGGGGCGCAATTCATTGCGCCCCCGGCATGCGACAAAAAGAGGCGTGATGAATCACGCCCCTACGGCGACCAAACCATTTTGGAATAAACGCATTCACGTCGGTATGATGGTTCATTCCGTGATCGAAAAACGGACATCCTAAAATAAAAAAAGCGGGCAGTATTCCTCCCCGCTTCCATCTCCGCCATACAGCGATCGATATTGCCGAGAGCGACCACGGCAACGAACGTGAGCGAGAGAGGAGGGGGAGGAACACTGCCCTGGGCAATCGGCCAAGCAGGATTTTGAACCTGCGATGAAACGGGGTTCGACCCCGAAGGAGCGAGGCTTTTGACCGATTAGAGATTAGAGGTGACTTTCGTCTCGTCAGCACTCAGTTCTTTTCAACGCATTTGAAGAGGACATCTGAGATGGACGGAGTCGAAAGTCACCCTGTGCGATGAAGAGGACTTGAACCTCCAACTTCTACCTGTGCCATAAACGTCCTATGGGGGGGACACGAGGATGAACATCCACGACACGCGGATAGCACTCTACCAATTGAGTTATCATCGCAATAAGATTGTAACGTACGAGTGAAACGGGATGGACTCGAACCACCGGCCTTCGTGCTACGGACACGACGCTCTCCAAACTGCCTGTCCGCCGAACCCTGAGCGAAGCGAAGGAGAAGGCGGGAGCTACCGTCTCAAATAAGACACTGTGAGTCCCACAGGACTTGAACCTGCAACCTTCCAACGCACCATCCATAGGTTTTGAACCCCATGTCGCCAACACCGTCTTACTCCGCCGGGATGGCCCTTGGATGCTCTGCCAATTGAGCTAGAGACTCGATTTTCCTTGAAAAGAGCAATTTGATATTTAAGTATGGTGGAGTATACAAAAAACCTTAAAACGAGTCAATAGGTCTACAGAAGATTTTGATATGAAGCCTATTTATTGAATGTTTCTGAAACGTAAACAAAAAAAGGGCGAGCCGCGCTGTTGTGCGCACTCGCCCTCAAAGTTCCTCGTCTTCGTTAAGGAATGGATTCACTCCCTTGGCGATCGCTTCCCGTTTGATGGAGATACGCAAATTCCGAATCGCCCTCGCCTCCGTCTGCCGAACGGCCTCGCGTGAAATTCCGAACACCTTGGAAATCTCTTGAAGCGTCTGCTCTTCATATCCATTCAAACCGAATCGGCGTTCGAGAACCTCAATCTGAAGCGGACGAAGCTGAACGAAATGCTTCCTGAGCACATGGCTACTGTTTTTGATGATGATGCGATCTTCCGAAGAGATGCCTCGTTCGTCCGCCGGGAGGAAATTTACAAGTGCCGCATGTTCTCCGTTATGAGATATGCTCTTGTCGAGCCGAACCGCTTTTCTCATAAGGATCAGACAGTCTTCGATATTTTCCAGGCTGGTGGACTCGGCTAATCCCCCTTCTTCCAAACGGATGCAGGTAAGTATTTCATGCGGATCGTTAGCGTTTCTTCCCAGGCAAAAAAGCTTTGCCTGCGCCCTGCGGATGTGCGTTATCCGCCGAATGTTCTCGTGCCGAATACGGACGCCTGAACGCGCGAATGACTCCGCAACGATAAGATTGATGATCTCCGTCATAATCCAGAACGGCGCGTAGGTCGTGAGCAACGCGCGATTCTCGTTGAAGTACGGAAGCGACGTAAAGAAGCCAAGCCAGCCACTCTGAATCAGATCCTTCCGCGGTATTTCCCCTTTCCTGAAATAGCGATTCGCGATGCTCATCACCATCCCGATGTGCTTTTCCATGAGCTCCGCGGACGCGCGCGCCGATTCCGAACGGTTTCCGTGCAGGTAGACCTTAACGAGCTCGCCATCACTATGGAATCCGGGCCGCCTTCGCGTACTCTTTCGTCCGCTCTTTCGCCACAAGAACGGACACTTTTTTCCGTTCTTAGCCATAGGATATTCTCCTTCATCCCCCTCGGATGACAAGTGAATGTACGGATATCGAACATACACGATAAAAAGATTGGTGTCAACGGAGAACAGGATATTGAAGATTGAGTATTAAAAAACGAGAACTGGAAATTCATATATTCAATCTTCAATTTTTAAAACGCCGACCGTATCCGATCGACGCTTTCATGCAACATGATTCAGATTATCTTGCAACGAGAAAAAAGGCGGCGACTCCCGCAGCGAGCATGAGCGTAAGTCCGACGATGAGTATCATCTTAAGCCGACGCTGATCTTCCGGAAGGTCCGCCCATTTTGGCTCGTCTTCCCATTTGTCGCGGTTCAAGAGGCCGACGATCATGAACACGGCACCCATGGCCGAAATCCCGTAGTTATCCAGCACGATGCCGAGCGGGAGCCACGTGATACCCATGATGAAGAACGTCTTATAGCTTGGCTTTTGCTGTTTGCCTTTTTTGAGGATCAGCGCCGCCGCGGCAAGCAAAATAACAAGGACGAAAACCGCGATGAGAATCCATGGAGTCATATGAAAACATTATACTGATAGAAACCGCAAAAAAGCAATTCCGCGCTTTCAAAACGGCGACTGGCGGCTGGCCGGAATGGTAAGACCCTCTCAGCCAAATGCCATATGCCTGTCGGCAGGCGGGAAAGCTAAATGCTAAACGTTTATATAGCAAACAAAAACGCGCACTATTACATGCGCGTTTTTGCCTGGTGGGCAGGGAAGGGTTCGAACCTTCGAAGGCTGATGCCAGCAGATTTACAGTCTGCCCCGTTTGACCACTTCGGTACCTGCCCTGGAGCCGTCTGTCGGGATTGAACCGACGACCTCATCCTTACCATGGATGCGCTCTACCAACTGAGCTAAGACGGCGTGGAAATTACCTGCATTTCTGTTGATGCGCTCCCCGCCGAAAGGCCGCGAAGCGGCCATTCAGGCGGGCCCGCCTGCATTCCGCCTTCGGCGGATTGCGGCGGGTACCAACTGAGCTAAGACGGCGTGTTGGATTGCGCATTGCGCATTGCGAATTACGCATTATCCTGCTGCGGACATCCGGATTATCAATGCGAAATGCGCAATGCGAAATGCGAAATAATCTTCTATTCCATGCCATCGAGGCGTTCCTTGAGCCGCTGCAGTTTTGAACGATCGTAGCGCATGAGTCGCAGCTGTTCATACCGTTTTTTCGCCTCTTCCCGATCGCGGACGAGTATAGCAGATTCCACGGATAGTTCAAGGGCGGATGCGGACTCGGGATTCATCTCACACGCGCTCTTCGCATGCCGCCAGGCGTCTTCCGCTCTCCCGATCTTCATGTAGAAGCTCGCGAGCTCGGCATGGCGTTCCGGTGAACGGATGTTCATGGAGAGCGCCCGTTTACGCATGTCTTCCGCCCGGTTCATATCCCCCTCGATCTCCGCGATTGCGCCGAGGCCTTTATAGACCTCGTCATTCGCTCCATGAATGCGGATGAGAAAATCGAACGTTTCCTTCGCCTGCTTATACTGGCGTGCATTGAGGTAGAGCAACCCGAGCCCTCGGTACGCGTCAACGTAGCGCGCGTCCATCTTGAGCACTTCCAGATATGTCCGTTCCGCTTTCTGAATATTTCCTTCCGTAGCAAGCCTGTTCGCTTCCGCGAGCATCCGCTGCATCTTCGTGGATGAATCCCGTTTCAACTCACCGGAAGGGATGTGGTCATCCGCCATGCCCGCCGTTCTGCGCAACCGCCGCTCCATGCGCTGAAACGATTTCGAGATGTTGTATGCGAAGTGCTTTCCGGTCCTCCGGAGCGGCGTCCCCCAGCGTTTCATGAGCCGTTCAAATCGGTCCCGGACGATGCGGTCTCGCGCTTTTCGCTCCTGCTCCGTGCGGATCGTATCCGGATCAAGCAAACGAATTTCTTTCCATCGACGCCATAAAACCACCGCGATCGTACCGGCGGCCGCGAGGGCGAGGATAAGGGAGAGCCAGAAGAACATAATGATCTATCGTCTGTTGTCTATTGTCTGTCGATCTCTAAAAAATCTTTGCGACGATAGGCGATAGACGATAGGCATACCGCAAATATGCTATGAGAGCGTACGGCAAAAAAATGACATTACGCCGGAGAGGATGCCCTGCAGAGCAGCGCGAAGTTCCGCGGGTCGAGCGACGCGCCTCCGACGAGCGCGCCGTCGATGCCCGTGGTCGTCCCGTATTCGTAAATATTTCGATCCGTCACCGAACCGCCGTAAATCACCCTGATCTCATCCCGATAGCGCGCGCCCCATGCTTTGGACACCACATCACGGATGACATCGTGCATTTCCTTGGCATCCATCGGACGGCAGGGCTTTCCGGATCCGATCGCCCAAATCGGTTCGTAGGCGATAACAGCCTGGGCGCGTCCATCCGGCTTAAGATCCGCAATCGCGTTCGCAACCTGTGATTTTACAACGCGCTTGGCCTGGCCCTTTTTGCGCTGAACGGCAGTCTCGCCCACGCAGATGACCGGAGCGATTCCCGCTTTCTGAAGGGCGGCGGCTTTCTTCGCGACCATCTCATCCGTCTCTCCCAGATACGTGCGGCGTTCGCTATGTCCCACGATGCACATGGATGTGCCGAATTCCAGAAGCATGGTCGGAGAAATTTCTCCGGTAAACGCTCCCTCTTTCTCCCAGAACACGTTCTGTGCGGCGAGCGCCGGAATGGTGGCGCGGCCGAGCGACGAACGCGCGGCGGCGAGCGAGACCGAAGGCACGGCGATGCTGATATCGATGTCTTTCGGAAGACGTTCGCGGCGAAATGCCCGGACCCACGCGCCGGCCTTTACCGGGCCGTAATACATCTTCCAATTCGCGATAATAAGTTTGCGCATAATACGTGCTTGTTTTACTCCAATCTGAAATTTTTTTCAAGTCCCCCCTTATTGATCCGCGGTCCGATAACCGCATTTGCCATCGTTTCCTGACGGAATATCTCATTCGCGACCCGTTTGATGTCCTTGAGCGTAACGCGATTCAATTTCCTCATACGCGCTTCCGGCGTCTCGAATGTCCCCGTAAACATCCACTGTTTCCCATACCACGCGGTCTGAAACGACGAATCCTCGAAGGCGAGCGTGGTCTTGCCGCTCAGGTGATCTTTGGCGCGCTTGAGCTCTTCCATCGTGACACCGGACTTCTTTATCTTTCGAACTTCACCCATGATCGTGTCTACGGCTTCCTTAAGCCGCTTCCGGTCCAGTCCGGCGTAGATGCCGAACATCCCCGTATCTTCCAGCGACTGGTGGTAGCTGGATATCGAATAGCACAACCCTCGGCGTTCACGAACTTGAATGAAGAGACGCGATGACATGGAACCTCCGAGGATCACGGAGAGGAGCTTCGCCGCCGGCTCATCGTTATGCGATACCGCAAATCCGTGGAACGCGATGCCAACCTGCGTCTGTTCCGTCGCTTTCTCTTGGATGTTCATCGCCTTCTTCAGTTTTTTCGGAGCGACGAACGGTTTGTAATCCGAGTCCTTGGATCGCCGGGGCTGTTTCACCCTTCCAAACGTCGAATCCAAAAGGCTCATGACGTTGTTCGGAATCTTTCCGGCGAGCGCAACCGTGAGGCGCGACGGGATGTAGTAGCGGTCGCGGTAGTCGATGAGCTGCTTGCGCGTGACGTTCTGGATGACTTTTTTAGGTCCGGCGATGTTCCATCCGAGCGTGGAGTTCGGGAAGAGCGTTTCCTCAACGAGGTCTTCGATGTGCATCTGAGGATTATCCTCGTACATGTTGATCTCCTCGATGATTACCCCGCGCTCGCGGTTGATCTCTTTCGGATCGTACTTGGAATGGAACAGCATGTCGTGGAGGAGGTCCACGGCGAGATCACTGTGCGAAGCATCGATCTTCACATAGTAGCCCGTATAATCCTTTCCCGTCATGGCATTGAAATTCGCTCCGAATTTATCCAGCTCGCGACTCAAAACCTGCGTATTCGGACGGCGCTGAGTGCCTTTGAACATGAGGTGTTCGATGAAGTGGGAGATGCCGTTGATCTCTCGCGTCTCATAGCGCGACCCCACGCGGCAGAATACAAACACCGTCATGGACTTTGCCCCTTTTTGCGGGCTCAGGATGACGGGGATTCCGTTCTTCAATTTTTTGACTGTGGGCTTTGACATGAAAAACTGTGTACGTGTTGACGGGTTAGCGGGTTGGCGAGTTTCTAAACACGCCAACACGTTAACTCGTTAACCGCTCCTCAATCCAACCTCTGACGTCCGAGACGGCGACCCGTTCCTGCTCCATCGTATCCCGATCCCGAATCGTCACCGCCTGATCCTGGAGGGAGTCCTGATCGACCGTGATGCACCACGGCGTCCCGATCTCGTCCTGCCGGCGATACCGCTTCCCGATCGATGCGGACGCGTCGTACTCCGCGGCGATGCCCGCGCTCCGGAGATCGCTCGCCAGCGATTCCGCAATCGTAACGAGGTCCTCTTTCTTCTGGAGCGGGAGCACCGCGGCTTTTACCGGCGCGAGGCGCGGTGGAAGCCGCAGAACCATGCGCGGCTCCTTGTCCCCTTCCGAGGTTGAAGCCTCATCGATATCCAAATGTTCTATGAGCACAGCGAGGACCGTACGATCCAAACCCCAGGTCGGTTCAATGACAAATGGAATGAACCGCTCGTTCGTATCCGGATCCAGGTAGGTAAGATTCTCTTTGCTGAATTCCTGGTGCTTTGACAGGTCGTAGTCCGTGCGATTCGCGAGTCCGTAGAGTTCTTTTTGGCCAAAGGGATACTTATATTCCACGTCGACCGTTCGCGCGGAATAGAATGCGCGCTCTTCTTCCGAAATTTCAACGTATTCCACGTTCTTCGGATCGAGCTTCAACACGTCTTCACACCACCGCTTCATTTCCTTGAGCCACGCATCGAATGCGGCGGGCGCGTCCGCGGGCTTCACGAAGTACTCAATCTCCATCTGATCGAACTCGCGCGTACGGAAGATGTAATTCCCGGGCGTGATTTCATTGCGGAACGCTTTTCCGATCTGCGCCACGCCGAGCGGAAGCCGGCGATGGAGCGAGTCGCGGACGTTCTTCCATGCGACGAACATGCCGCCTGCGGTTTCCGGCCGCATGTATGCCGTGTTCTTATCGTCTTCCGTCACACCGATAAACGTTTTGAACATGAGGTTGAAGTGGCGGATGTCCGTAAGTTCTCCGCCGCAATCCGGACAGGCGATGCCCGCCATATCCAAACCTTTCACGTCGCGGCCGGCCTCTTCGAGCAGGTGATCCGCGCGAAATCGCTTCTTGCACTTCTTGCAGTCCACGAGCGGATCGCTGAAGGTCTCCAGATGCCCTGATGCCTCCCATGCCCTCGGATTCATGATGATCGGCGTTTCCACGCCCACAACATCCGCGCGGCCGGTGACGAAGCGCGTCCACCATGCGTCTTTGATGTTCTTCTTGAGTTCGGAGCCGTACGGTCCGTAGTCCCATGAGTTCGCGAATCCGCCGTAGATCTCACTCCCCGGATAGATAAATCCGCGCCGCTTTGCGAGCGACACGAGGAGGTCCATTTTTCTGGCAGGATCAATCATGGGTTAGGCAGGTTCGTAGGTAATTAGGTTCGTAAGTTCGTAGGTATTCTGCCTGATAGTCTGTATTTGGCATGAATGTTGGAAGAGGACGTACGAACCTACGAACCTAATCACTTACGAACCTAGATGGTCATTATTTCCTCTTCCTTCTTACTCGCGATGCTGTCGATCTTGTCATTCCACTCCTTTACCTTCTTATCAAGCTCTTCCTGCAGCCGATACTTCTCATCTTCGGAAATTTCTTTGTCTTTCTCCATCTTCTGAATGGCATCTCGAATGTCTTCTCGGATGTTTCGGATCGAGATGTGCGCGTGCTCCGCCTTCTCATGCACCTGTTTGACGAGACGCGTACGGTTCTCCTCCGTCATGGCGGGGATGGACAGGCGGATAATGGTTCCGGCCGTGTTCGGATGCATGCCCAAATCCGCGGCAATGAGCGCTTTCTCAATTTCTTTGATGAGGGTCTTGTCCCAGGGCTCGATCTGGATGGTCTTCGCATCCGGGATGGAAATGGAAGCCACGCCTTTCATCTCCATGGTGTTTCCGTACGCTTCGACCGGGATATTTTCAACGAGACCGCTCTGCGCGCGCCCGGAACGGATCGCATGCAATTCCGAATCCAAATAGGTCGAAACTTTTTCGAATTCATGGGCTCGTTCGTCGATAAATGAAGACATATTGCGTTTGAAGTGCTGTGATCATCGCACAAGTCGGACGTTCGCGTCAATGGAGGCAGGCAGGCGATTAGGCAGGTAGGTTCGTGGGTTCGTACGTTCTCTTTCAACATTCGTGCCACATGTGGACGACAGGAAGAATACGTACGAACCTACGAACTTACGAACCTACCTAATCGCCCGCCTGCCCGCCTTACTCTTTCGGTGCGGAGCCAAACCCGACGTAGATCGTATTTCCGTCTTCCGGATCCAAGAGCATGGCGCTCGCGTTCCGCGTGCTCGGAAGCCGCTGGGAGTTCCAGGTCGTTCCGCGATCCGATGACGTCATGAGCGTATTTTGCGTGACGTACTGAATCTCTTCGCTGTTTCTGGCGTTCACGGCAAAACCCATAATGTCCACGGTGTTCGGCTGGCTCGTGAGCTGCATCGGCGTCCACGAGTCTCCCCCGTCCCGACTCGAAATGATCCCGTAATCCGAAACGAGGTACAGGAGCTCGGGGTCCTGTTGATCGATCATGAGCATGCCCACGCGGCGCGCATCTTTGAAGTCCTTCAGTTGATCCC
Organism: uncultured Gammaproteobacteria bacterium; assembly: GCA_964392485.1. Lineage (GTDB taxonomy): Bacteria > Patescibacteriota > Patescibacteriia > 2-12-FULL-60-25 > 2-12-FULL-60-25 > 2-12-FULL-60-25. The sequence goes on from CAYMPS010000028.1 coordinate 12,124, forward strand.
GAATGCGCACCCACGTGTTCCCGCTGTCCATGGTCTTCCAGACGCCGTCCCCGTACGTTCCCGCGTACACGACCCTGGAATCCACGGGGTCGATTTCAAACGCCGTTATGCGCGAGCTCGCCCGTTTGGACACGAGCCAGGAGAGTCCCGCATCCGTTGACTTGAAGATGTCTCCCTCGGAGGTTCCCGCGTACACGATGGTGGGATTGAACCAATCGACGGTAATCTTCGTAAACGTCTTTTCCGTTTTCGGATCAAAGAACATCTCTTCCCAGTCGCGGGTGCAATTCTCGGTTTTATAGATCTTGTTCTTTATCGTGAGGTAGACCACGCACTTATCCTTGGGATCCACGGCAATGGATTCGATCTTGCCCTTGGGCGCGGTTGTCGCTTCCTGCCAGGAATCTCCGCCGTCGAGCGTGTAGATGAGGCCGCGTTCAGACGTTCCCGCGTAAATGGAATTGTGGTCCTGCGGGTCCATGGCAAACGTCACGATGAGGTCGTTCCCCAGCGAAACGGCTTTCGGCCCTTTGAGGAGGACGCGTTTTTGCACCCACGTCGTTCCGCGGTCCGCGGTTTTAAAAACACCTCCGTCCGGGCCTTTCGTTGTCGTCGTTCCTCCGCCTAAACAGCCTTGACCGAGGAGGACGAAGAGGCTGAGCGCGATGCCGGCGGATATCAGATGTGATCGATGCATAGGGAGAATTTGGAATTTAGGATTTGGAATTTGGGATGCGCCTACGCGATCAGCCAAATGCTAAATGCTAAATTCTCAATTCAATCAATGGGATACGGAAACGGCGCGGGGAGGAATCCCGGAAACACGGGCGGCTTTCCGGCGGCCGTGCGAACGAGTCCGAGCTCGATCCAGATGCGCGGGGAAATGGGACCGCCGAGGTGGCGTTCCGCCATGAGGAAGGCGTGTGCGATCCCATGGACGCGTACCGGATCATCTTCTAAACGACGGCGTAGCGCCGTCTCCCACAATTGTAGCGTTTTTCTCCATTCTGTAACAGGGTCTTCCGAGGAATCGCATGCGGACGCGCGTTCCGCGACGGCCGCGATCGCATCTCCGGCCGTTCGCGCGCGAAGCAGCGAGACGATCGTTCCATCCGCCTCCTGCGCGAGGATGCGCGCATTCGGGTCTTCGATGAACCGGATAGCCGCGCCAGGCCGGCCTTCGGCCAGAGCTACGGCCTGCCTCCGATCCCCTTCGTCCGCGCCGCGCGCCTTGAGCCACGCATCGATCTCATGCGACGGGACGCGGCCAAGGCGGAGCGCGGCAAGGCGGCTCATGAGCGTTCCGGGGATGCGCGATTCCTGATGGGCGACGAGTACGAAAACCGCTCCGGCCGGCGGATCTTCCACGGATTTCAGGAGCGCGTTCACCCCCTCTTCATTCAAATGATCCGCCTCCGGAATATACGCAATCATGCGCGATGCGGCGCTCGGCTTCCTGGAGATCCGCATCCGAAGTTCACGCACGGCTTTAACGGAAATTTCTTTCTTTAGACTCTTCCCGGAATCCGTCATCTCGCGTTCAAGGACGATGATGTCCGGATGCGCGGAAAGCAGACGATCCTCCGGATGATCCGTCATGGCCCGTACGAATCGCTCCGCAATGGCATGGCAGCCAACGCCGTCCGGTCCCACGAGCAAATATCCGTGCTGTGGACGGTCCAGCGCCTTCGTGAGCACCGTTTTAGCCGCCTCATGGCCGATGATGCCCCGGAAGATGTCTTTGTTGCTCATGAGGCCCATTCTATACGGGCATGGGGCAACGGGCAACGGCGGAGCGGGCATGGGGCAACGGGCATGGGGGCAACGGGTCGCTTCCGGATGTTTCAGCCTTTATGACGCAACATA